>NZ_JBFBBD010000138.1:0-6879 GCF_040689515.1 Streptomyces sp. NPDC051173 | reverse complement strand
TCCGATCTGGCTACCGGTCCGTTGCCGCCTGCGGCGGGAGCGCCCTGCGGGCGTGTCCTCAAACGCCGGACGGGCTGATTTCAGCCCGTTGGGGGCACCTCCCAGCGGTAGCTGGGGGAGTTTGAGGACACCGCGCGCCAGCGCGGTCAGGGGGTCTGGGGGCTTGCCCCCAGTTCGGGAAGGGGCGGGACTGGGGAAAAACTCCCCGCCACCTTCCCCACGTACTCCTCCGCCCGCTCCGCGTCGTAGAAGAAGTCCTCCAGGTCCGACGGATCGTCGTAGCCCCGGGCCAGCCGGTCGGCCACCGGCTGGAGGTCGGCGGCCGCGGCCATGAGGTGCAGGACATGTTCCGCCGGGGCGAGCATCGCGTTCGTCCACCGCGTCGTGTGCCGCGCCGACGACCAGTGCCGGTCGAACGCGGCCCGCATCCACGCCTCGTCGAAGGGCCGTTCCCCCCGCTCCACGATCGACGCGAGGTAGGAGGCGGCGCACTTGGCGGCGGAGCTGGCGCCCTGGCCGGTGACGGGGTCGTCGGCGACGACCGTGTCCGCCACGCCCAGGACGAGGCCGCCGGAGGGCAGCCGGGCGACGGGGTGCCGGACGGTCGGGGCGTGGCGGACGGCCGACGTGGCGTTGGCGTCGGCCAGTTCGACCTCCGTGGCGCGCGCGTACTCCCAAGGGGCGAACCGTTCCAGCAGCTCCAGCGACCGGGCCAGGTGCTCGCTCGGGCCCGCCGTCTCCCGGAAGACGTCCAGCGGGCCGCCGGGCGGGCCCTCCCAGAGCAGGAGGTCGGCGCGGCCGGAGAGGGTAAGGGTGGGGATGACGAAGAGCTCGCCGACGCCGGGGACGAGGGTGCAGCGGACCGCTTCGAGTGCGGGGTGCTCGGGGCGGGGGGCGAGCCCGTGCACGCAGGCGACGGCGAGGGCCCGCTGCGGGGTGGAGTGCGGGGAGCGGGCCGCGTCCCGGCCGAAGAGGGACGCCAGTTCGCCCCGGCCCACGGCGGCCAGCACGAGGTCGTAGCGCCCGGCGAGGGCGTCGAGGTCGGAGACGGTCGCGGCGTGGATGACGAGCCGGCCGCCGCGCTCGGCGAAGGTGTCCAGCCAGCCGGCCGTCTTGACCCGGCGGTCGACGGACTGGGCGCAGCCGTCGAGCCTGCCGAGCCAGTCGGTCAGCCGGGTGCGGCCACCGCTCTCCGACTCGGGGCCGGCCACCGAGACGCCGAGGCCCTCGATGCGCGGCGCCCGGTCCGTCCAGAAGTCGAGCCCGAGCTCGCTCTCGTGGCGCAGCGCGGTCGGGAAGAGGCACTGGGGTGCCATGATCCGGCCGGCCCGCACCTCGTCGGCGGTGCGGTGGGACATCAGGGTCACGTCGTATCCCTTGGCCTGGAGGCCGAGGGCCAGTTGGAGGCCGGACTGGCCCGCTCCGACGATGAGGATCCGGCGCATGGGTGAAGCTCCTTCGTACGGGCGTGGCGCCGCGCCGCACCGGGCGGGGTGTGGCGGTTATCCGGGTGTGGCGTCGAGGGCCCGGCCGACGAGGATCAGCAGGGTGTCGACGACCGCGATCCGCTGCCGGGCGTCCATCTGGACCAGGGGCACCTGGCGGGGCAGGGCGAGGGCCTCGCGCACCTCATCCGGCTCGTGGCGCTCGGCGCCCTCGAACTGGTTGACGGCGACGATGTAGGGCAGGCCCGCGCTGTCGAAGTAGTCGAGGGCGGGGAAGCAGTCGGCCAGCCGCCGGGTGTCGGCCATGACGACCGCGCCGATGGCGCCGCGCACCAGGTCGTCCCACATGAACCAGAAGCGTTCCTGGCCGGGGGTGCCGAAGAGGTAGAGCACCAGGTCGCTGTCGAGGGTGATGCGCCCGAAGTCCATGGCGACCGTGGTCGTCGTCTTCTCCGGGGTGGCGCTGCGGTCGTCGACGGACTCGCCCGCGACCGTCATGACGGCCTCGGTCCGCAGCGGGGTGATCTCGGAGACGGAGCCGACGAAGGTCGTCTTGCCGACGCCGAAGCCCCCCGCCACGACGATCTTCGTGGCGTGCGGGGCGCGGCTGCGGTCGGTCTGCCAGCCGCGGGGGACGTCGAGGGCGGCGGGCGGTCCCCCGCGCGTCGGGTCCTCGTTGCGCACGGCGAGGGCCGCCCTCCGGGGATCGGCTTCAGAGCCTGTGAAGTCCACCCAGCACCCTTTCCAGCAGCGCGCGGTCGGGCCGGCCCGTGCCGTGGCCCGTGTCGAAGACGCGGATCCTGCCCTGGTCGGCCAGTTCGAGGAGCAGAACCCGGACCACCCCCAGGGGCATTTTCAGCAGTGCGGCGATCTCCGCGACCGAGCGCAGCCGGAAGCAGAGTTCGACGATGGCGCGGGCCTCGGGCACGGCCCGCACCTCCGGGACGGAGCGGGGCGGCAGCGGCACGCAGCCGCCCGGCGGCGGGTCGGGCGGTGCGTCGCCCGGGGTGTCGAGCGCGGCCACGAACGTCTCCACGAGCAGCACCCGGCACCGGCGCGGCCTGCTGCCGGTGAGGGAGTAGGGGCGTACGCGGGCGGGTTTGCGGCAGAGGACCGCCTGGCTCATTCGACCGCCTCCACCGACTGCCGTAGCTCCCTGCGGAGTTCGGGGCTGAGCACGTGTCCGGCCCGGCCGACGAAGAGCGCCATCTGATAGGCGACGACGCTCATGTCGCAGTCGGGGTCCGTGTGCACGCCGAGGAGCGAGCCGTCGCTGATCGTCATCACGAAGAGGCTCCCGTCTTCCATGGCGACCATCGTCTGCTTGACGACGCCGCCGTCCATCAGGCAGGCGGCTCCCGTCGTGAGGCTGCCCAGGCCCGCCACGATCGTGGCGAGGTCGCCGGTGGAGCCGCGGGGCCCCGCGGGCCGGTCGAGGCCGGGCCGTGGGGTCCGCTCGGGGTCGGAGGAGAGCAGCAGCAGGCCGTCGGAGGAGACGACGGCGACGGACCGTACGCCCGGCACGTCGTCGACGAGACCGGCCAGCAGCCAGTGCAGGTTGCGGGCTTCGTGGCTCAGCCCGTAGACAGCGGGGCCGGCAGGTGTGACGGGAGTCGCCTCCCGGGAAAATGCAGTCAACCGCGTGCCTCCTCGACAGTGCCGCCCTGAGCCGGCGGCCCCGCTTGGTTCGATTCAGTGGTGCGTCCCGCGATCTCCGCCACGGCGTCGCGGCGCCCCTCGGCCGCGCCCCGCTGGAATCCCGCGAGCTTGCGCCGCAGGGCCTCCGCGTCCACGCCCTGGCGCAGCTGAGGGGCCTCGGCCCGCTGCGGTACGGACTGGGGGGTGCGACGGGGCAGGCCGTTGCCGGTGACCTGGGCGGAGCCCTGGCCGGGGACGGCCGGCGCGAAGGCGGCGGGATCGCCGAGCGCCGACGGCCGGGCGTGCCGTCCCACGGGGGCCGCGGGCGGCGGGCCGGTGGGCCGTATCCCGTCCGGGAGGTGGCCGGTGGGCGGATCCGCCGGGTGGACGGGCAGGGGGGAAAGGGAGGAAAGGTGCGAAAGGGGCGGCAGGGGGGCGGGGCCGGCGTGCGCGCGGTGCCGGCTTCCGGGGACCGAGGGCGGGTCGGGCTCGGCGATGGAGCCGGGGAGGTGGATCGGGGGCGCGGCCGCGGCGCCCGGCACGGGCGGGGTGTCGCCGAGGCCGGTGACGGTCGGGGGCCCGTCGGCCAGGAGCCCGGCGGGCAGGACGACGACGGCCGCGATGCCGCCCGTGGTCTGCTCGCGCAGCTGGACGCGGATGCCGTGCCGGGCGGCGAGCCGCGCGACCACGTACAGACCGAGGCCCGGCGCCTGGCCGGTGTCGGCCGGGTGGGCGTCCATGGCGCCCCGGGCCCGCCCCGCCCGGACGGCTCCGCCCGCCGGGCCGGTGGGGGGCGGTCCGTCCGGGTCGGGGGCGGCGAGCAGGGCGTTGAACTCGGTGAGCCGGTCGGGGGCGATGCCGATGCCCTCGTCCTGCACGGACAGCGCGATGTCGCCGGTCTCCAGGAGCCAGCCGGAGAGCTGCACCTGGGCGTCGGGCGGGGAGAACGTCGTGGCGTTCTCCAGGAGTTCGGCCACGAGGTGGCTGACGTCCTCGGACGCGTGGCCGAAGAGCCGGGCGTGCGGGGGCAGCGACTGGATGCGCACGCGCTGATACCGCTCGATCTCCCCCGCCGAGGCCCGCAGGACGTCGAGCAGCGGTACGGGCTCGGGCCGCCCGGTGACGCTCTCGGTGCCCGCGAGGACGAGGAGGTTCTCGCTGTTGCGGCGCATGCGGGTGGCGAGGTGGTCGAGCGTGAAGAGGGTCTCCAGGCGCTCGGGGTCGGTCTCGTGGGTCTCCATGCCCTCGATGACGGCGAGTTGGCGCTCGACGAGGCCGAGGGTGCGCAGGGAGAGCCCGACGAAGAGGCCGCGGGCCCGCTCGGCCGCGTCGCCTGGATGCTCCGCGGTGCGGGCGGCCGCCTCCTCCGCCAGCTGCCCGGCGAGCTCCTGGTGCCGCTCGCGCAGGGCGTCGTGCTCCTCGGCGAGCAGGTGGCGGGCGGCGATGAGACGGGTGCGCTCGCCTTCGAGGACGGCGATGCGCTCCTGCTGGCGGACGGCGGTCTCGTGGAGGAGGTCGACGGCCCGCGCGGTCTCGGCGAATTCGTCGTCGCGGCCCTTGAAGCCGATCGGCTTCTCGGCGACGGGGTCGGCGCAGACGCGGCGCGCCCCGAGCCGCAGCGAGGTGAGCGGCCGGGTGATGGAGCGGGCGGTCCGCACACCGGTGAAGAGGGCGACGACCAGGCACGCGACGATCAGCCCGGCGCGCAGCTCCAGCGCGGCGAGCGCGTCGTGCCGCTGCGCCGCGACGCGGTCGGCCTGGTTGGCGGCGAGGTCGGACTCCGCCTGGCGCATCAGGTCCAGGCGGGAGCTGAGCGCCGAGCGCACGGGCTCGACGGGCTCGGCCGCCAGTTCCGCCGCGGTGACCTGGGGGCGGGTGAGCCGGGTGACGTGGCCCGCGGCTGCGGTGACGTCGGGCCCGCTGACCGTACCGGCGTACGCCTCGCGGGACTTGGCGCTCGCCTGCCGGTCGAAGTCGGCGAGCGCGTCCTTCTCCGCGGCGGCGGTCCGCTGGGCGGCGGAGACGAGGGCCGCGTCGCCGTGCGCGGCGATGGCGCCCAGCAGCAGGGCGCGGGCGGCGGAGTCCTCCTCGACGGCGCGGCCGAGCGCGGGGAGGGCCGCGGCGTCGCCCCCGCCGCCCCCGTGCAGGGAGGCGGTGTCGGCGACGCCGTGCAGCGCCTGGACGATGCCGGTGTAGGCGGCGAAGACGGCCAGGGCGTCGTCGCCGTCGAGTGCCTGGTGGCGCGCGGCGGTGAGGGTGTCGAGCCGGTCGCGCAGGGAGGCGGGGGCGGCCGGCCGGAAGTCCTCGATCTCCTGGTCCACATGGGCGCGTTGGGTCTTGATGGCGGCCGCTTCCGCCTTGTCGGCACGGCCGCCCGCGACGTACTGCGTCGCGGCGTCGCGCTCGTCCGCGAGGGAGTGGGCGAGGCCGAGGGCCGGCCCGTCGGCGTCGGCGAGGGCGGCGAGCCGCTGGGCGCGGCCCAGTTCGCGGGTGGCGTCCACGGCGCCGAAGGTGCTCGCCGCGAGCACGGTGAGGGCGGTGACCGCGACGGAGGCGGTCAGCCGGTTACGCACGCGGGCGGTGCGCTCCCGCACCGCCGTGGACTGCCGCTCCCGCTCGCCGCCCCGCAGCCGCTTCTTCCGCACCGGTGCTCTCATTCCACTCTCGCCTGCCCCACCCCTGGTACGGATTTGACCCTTTCAGCACCTCTGAGGAGAGGGTGCCCTTCGCCCACCCGGCCACTCGAACGAGTGAACTCAGCCCGGAAATTGACTCGCGATGCTTCACTCATCGCATACGGGCCAGGTCAGCACGTCACCTGGAGAACGCGGCATGTGCCTCCAGGATGCGCACCCGCACGACTGGATTTCCGGCATCCGGCACACTGGCCCCATGCGCATCGAACTCGCCACCCAGCCGGGGGATCCCCACCACCCGAACGAGGACTTTGCGTCCGTCGCCCTGCCCGCCTCGGGGCACGGTGGCGCGCTCGTACTGCTGGACGGCGTGACCCCGCCGCCCTCCGGGGACACCGGCTGTACGCACGGCGTCCCGTGGTTCACCGCCCGGCTCGGCGGCGCCCTCCTGGAACTCGCCGTCTCACGCCCCGGTCACACGCTCGCCGACTGCCTCTCGGAGGCGGTCTCCCGCACGGCGGACGCCCACCGCGCCACGTGCGACCTCACCCACCGGCGCACACCCCAGGCCACCGTCGTCGTGGCCCGCTGGGACGACGAGCGCGTGGAGCACCTCGTCCTCTCCGACTCCGCCCTCCTCGTCGAGGCACCGGACGGCACGGTGACCGCGGTCCTCGACGACCGCATCGAGCGGCTGCGCGCCCTGGGCCCCGTCACGGACGCGCAACGCAACGCGCCCGACGGCTTCTTCACGGCCGCGGCGGACCCGGCTGTCGCCGGGAGGGCGGTGACGGGTACGGCGCCGCGCGCGTCCGTGCGGTCGGTGGCGGCGCTCACGGATGGGGCGGGGCGGTGGGTGGAGGCCTTCGGTCTCGGCAGCTGGACGGAGTGCTTCACGCTGCTGTCGAAGGGGGGCCCGCAGGCGCTGATCGACGCGGTGCGTTCGGCGGAGTCCGATGCGGGGTGGGGGGTGCGGGTACGGGGGAAGGTGCGGGATGACGCGGCGGTGGTGTACGCGGAGCTTTGACCGTTGGCGGCGGTTCGGTCCCGGGGAGCGGGTGCGCTGCGCCTGCGGCGGGCTTGTTCCCCAGCCCCGCCCCTTCCCGAAACCGGGGAGACCCCGGACCCCAACGCGGCTGCGCCGCGTGTCCTCAAACGCC
>NZ_JBFBBD010000137.1:0-6966 GCF_040689515.1 Streptomyces sp. NPDC051173 | reverse complement strand
GCTGTCCACCCTCGACGACCTCACCGACCTCGCCGCACACCTCGGCATCCCCACATCAGAGATCAAAACAGCGAGTTATTGATCGGCAGGCCCTTAACTCCGTGGTCTTGGGATATTTTCTCGGTGCAGCCATGGTCACTGGTCCTCTCATGAGTCCCATCTGACCCGCTGTCAACCTCCCCCGCATCTCGGGGGAACCTCACTGTGCGCGCTCGAAGCCGTCGAGGTTGTCGGCGAAGTATTTGTTCGGCCAGATCAAGGTTTTTCCGCTGTTGAGACGGTTGAGGTCGCCGCTATTGTCGTACGCCTTGAAGATTTCGACGGCGCGGGTGAGGCAGTTGTTGGTCGCATCGCCCCATGGTGCACCCTGGATCACGTACTTCGTGTGGTCGAGCTGGTCTCGCTTGACGAAGGCAGCGTGCTGATCATGTCCCCGGGTATTGATGCAGCGGTATCGGGTGTAGTAGAGGCCGGGGGTGTGGTTGGGATTGGAACGGTGACGAAAGGTGCTGAGCACCTCGTCCCAGGTGCCGTTGAGGTTCCACACCTCCCGTGCGTTCTCAGTGGCTCCGAAATCCCATCGACCGCTGCCGTTGTCCCAGCGGTAGGCCCAGCCAACGTGGCCCGCGTGGTGACCGTCGAATTCAGCGCCAGTGGGGGCCTGGAACATGCAGACCCTTCCGGGTGTATCGGCCTGTGCCGGCGGAGAGGTGGCCAGGGCAGTGGCCGAGGTAGCGGCCAGGAACGTGACCAGGAGGGCGAGAGGCGAACGCCAGCTGATGGTGCGGGGAATCCTCATAGTTGGTCCGATCCCTTCATGGTGAGAACTGGTTGGTGAATTTCCGTTGAGTCGATCTCAGGGGACGTGCTGGCGGAGTGTTTGGGGCGGGCAAATGATCCAGACGCTCCATGGGGCGCCGTATCGGGAGGGGCTGCGGGTTGGTACTCTCGCGCGTCAGCCCGACAATGGGTCCGAGACGAGACTGCGTCGACCGATCAGGTGAATCCGGCGTGGCAGCTGACGGCGTCCCACCTGGAGGTCGCCCGATGGCGTGGCGTGGCAAGGTGTGGAGGGCTGGGAAGGTGCTTGTCCGCTGTTGGGTGGGCCGGGTGGCCGGAGAAGTGAGCTCTCCCGCCACCCGGCGGCTTAGCGGCCTTGTGTCCGTTTGCGGTTAGGGCGTCACTGGCAGCGGTAGGTGACCTCGGGGCTCTTGATCTTGGCGTCGCCCGGGCCATCAGTCTCGGAGATGACCCGGTACTGGCTGTTCGGCTCACAGCCGTAGCTCGGGTGCAGGTCGATCTGGCGGCCAGTGGCCCTCTGCTGGGCCAGGACGTGGTCCGGCCCGAAGTCGTGCTTTTCGATGAGCTTGACGATGATGGTGGCTTCCGAGCTGCAATCCCAGCGCCCGCCGTATCCGGTGATGGTGTGATTCGCGTAGGTTGGGGTGTCCGCGGTCAGGTGGCAGTCGCCAGCAGGCGCTGCCGGGGCCTTGATGGCGGCGTGGGCGTCGCTCATTGTGGGGGCGGCGAGGAACGCGGAAGTGGCGAAGGCGGCGGCGAGGAGACCGCGGAAGACCTTGCTCATGGTGATCAACTCCTTGACTGTGCAGTGTGGTTGTCGAGAGGGTGTGGGACCACGGGTATCAGCGGGCTTCGCGCAATCCGTCGTTTGAGTTGTGGTCCCCTTGGGCGGTCTGGGTTGTGTACGGGGGCGCTCGTGGTCGGTGGCGGGCTGCCGTCGGAGCGTTGCCTTGGCTGGTTCCGCGGCTACGGAAGGCGGCCGCGGCTGTGTCGCCATCACCAGCGGGCAAGCGCAGAGGCGGGAGCTGGGGCTGGGCGGTCGTGGTGCTGGCCTTCCCTCCGGGGGCGCCTGAGCGCGATCAGTCGGTGAGATTCCTGGGGTGGGCGGCGTGGTATCCGTCGCCCTTGATCAGGCCGTAGTCGTGTGTCGCGTACTGGGTGCCGACGCCGCCGGCTTGCTCGTAGGCCCGGTACTTGGTGTGGCCGGCGTCGGCCCAGTGGTCGAAGACCACGACATGGCGGAACTTCGGGGAGTCGCTGTTGGCCTTGATGATCAGGTCGCCCTCGTTGAGCGCGGACATGGTGATGGGGGTCGTCCAGCCGTCGTCCTTCAGGGCGACGGTGTTCGGGCCCGGCTTGGGTAGCTTGAGCATCATCGAGGCGTAGCCGGAGCAGTCCTGGCGATAGCCGTCGTTCCAGTTGTGGTCCTGGTTGTACGGAACCGGCTTGCCTTGGTCGGCGGTCAGCCAGGTCTTCGCCCGCTCGATCTCCTCGTGGCGGGTGATCCCCGGCGCCGCGGTGGCGGTGCTGATGTCCGTTGCAGCGGCGTTCGCCGGGCCGGTCAGCGCAAGCGAGCCGAGCAGGGCGGTTGCCGCCAAGGCGGGGATGGACCAGCGGTGGGAACGGTTCACGGGTTCCTCCTCGGTGGGGTGCGGCCGGCGGGTTCCGGCCTGGCCCCAACGCTGGCGCCGCTGACCGCCACTGATCTAGCGGGGAAGCCGGACCGTCGCGAAAAACCACAGGTCACAGGGTGTGCGATGGTTTTCCGGTCCGGCTCCGGTCCGGAGCAGGATCCCTTTCGGGTGAACTCGGCTCGCAGGCCCGGCGCAGTGTGCGCAGGTCAGGGAAGCCGGGGCCGATTCAGTGTCGGGATGCCGGCCCGTCGATTCAGGCTCCGGATCGGAGACTTGTGCCATGAACGAGGGGCACGGGTTACCTGAACCACGCCAGGCATTCGCCGAGCGTTTCGACCTGCTCTACCGGGAGGCGGGCAACCCCCTGCTGCGGAGCGTGTCCGCTTCGGTAGCCCGTACTCAGCGGGCCGACGGCGATGGCCGCCCAGTCCGGGTACCCGCCCAGCGGATCAGCGACTGGCGGGGCGGGCGCGCCGTGCCTGCTCGGTTCGAGCCGCTGGCCGTCGTGCTGACCGTGTTGATCGGAGAGGCTCGCCGGATACGTTCCCGTCCAGTCGTACCGGGCCTGTACGACCTGGCGGACTGGCGTGCGCGGTGGCAACAGGCGACTCGCTCTCCCTTCTGCGGCAAAGGATTCGGTGAGGAGAAGGGCCCACCGCAAGGTCCTTGCCCGTACCGGGGGCTCGCCGCCTATCAGGCCGAGGACGCCAGGTGGTTCTTCGGGCGCGAGCAGGACACCGCCGCGCTGGTCGGTGAGCTCAGCCGCTGCCTGGACGGAGACGGCCTGCTCATCCTCTTCGGAGCATCGGGCGCCGGGAAATCCTCACTGCTGAGGGCGGGCCTGCTCCCTGTACTCGCGAGTGGCGCGCTGCCCGGTTCCGAGAAGTGGCTAGTGGCGGTGCTCACTCCGACGGTCGATCCCATCGCAGCACTGGTCCACGCTCTCTCCAAGACCCTCGCATGCCCCCCAACCATGCTTCAGGTGGCCGCCGAAACGGGACCGGACGCGTTCAGGGCTGCGATTCGCCAGCATCTGCCGGACGGACGCAGGATCGCGTTGATCATTGACCAGTTCGAAGAGACCTTCACACTGGTCGCCGATCGAAAAAGGCGTGACCTCTATCTCAGCGTGCTGCGTGCTGTCACTGCCCCTGCAGGGGGAGGACCGATGGCGCTCGCCGTCCTTGGGCTGCGGGCCGACTTCTACCAGCATTGTCTCGACCACCCGGATCTCCTTGAATCCGTTCGCAAGCATCAACTGACCCTCGCTCAGATGTCGCCGCCCCAGTTGGCCCGGGCCATCCGGAAACCTGCCGAGGCAGCAGGGCTGGAACTGGAAGAGGGCCTACTCGACGTACTCCTGAGGGATCTCGGACTGCGGGACTGGACGGGCGGGCAAGGATACGAGCCGGGCGCGCTGCCGCTGCTCTCACACGTTTTGCTGTCCACCTGGCAGCAGCGCGCCGACCGTCGGCTCACTCTGAGGGGGTACCGGCTGACGGGTGGCCTGCACGGGTCCATCGCTCAGGCTGCGGAACGGGCCTGGGCCGCCGTGAACCTGACTGACCACGGCCTCGCACGCCAGGTGCTGCTCCGGCTGGTCCGGGTCAGCCCGGACGCCCAGGATGCCCGAAGGCGCGTCACTCGAGCCGAACTGCTTGCCGCGCTGCCCGACAGCACCTCGGTGGAGCGGCTACTGGACGATTTCGCCACCGCCCGGTTGCTCATCTTGACCACCGACACCGTCGAACTCACTCATGAGGCCCTGCTGAGCGCCTGGCCCAGGCTGCGCGAGTGGATCGAACAGGACCGCTCCGGCCTGGTGACCCACCAACGGCTAGAACATGATGCCGAGACCTGGGCCACAGAAGGCCACGATCCGGCCCTGCTCTACCGGGGCGCCCGACTGGAGCTGGCCCGCTCCTGGGCCGATCTCGACGGCGAGCGGTTCGGACTGAGCCCGACCAGTGCCCAGTTCCTCGCCACCTCAACGGCGGCCAAGCAAGCCGCACAGCAGGCAGAGCGACGCCGAATCCGGCTGCTCCGTGCGTTGACGGGTGGTCTGGCCATGCTATTGACACTGGCCTTGATCGCCTTCGGGACTGCTTATTCGGAGTCCCAGAAAGCCAAACAACAGTCCAGGGCAGCAAGCGCGGCCGCGCTCGCCAACCAGGCCGGGGCGGTCACGGCGGGGCGCCCTGACCTTGGGATGTTCCTCTCAGCCTCCGCCTACAAGGAAGACCACAACAACCCGGACGCACTCAGCGCACTGCTGTCCACCTCAGCATCTCGGTTCGAAGGCAGACTGACGACAAACCAAAGCCGCCTGACATCAGTTGCGATGGATCCGGACGGACCGCTGCTCGCGGTCGCCGGTCCCGACGCCGGCGACGGAATCGATCTGTTCGACCGACGCAGCCGACGGCACCTTGCCACCATCCACCAAGACGGCGTCGGGCCCCTTGCCTTCGCACCGCATGGGCATCGCTTGTCCTCCGCCCCAACCGAAGGGGGCGGGATCGATGAATGGGATGTGAGTAACCCAGCCGATCCGCATCCGCTCCGGCGGATCGACACGGACGCAGCGGTAGCCAACTCACTGGCGTTCAGCAAAGATGGCACAGTGCTCGCCAGTGCGTGCAAGGACGGCCTGGTCCGGCTGTGGAACCCCGCCACCGGCACCCTGGATAGAGCCCTGCATGGGCTAGTCGGTGAGGCCCTGAGTGTGGCTGTCAGCCCGGACGGACGGCTGATCGCAGGTGCCGGCCGCGACAGCACTGTCCGAGTATGGCACCGCGACGACGGCGAAGAACTGCACGTCCTGGACGGACTTCACCATGCCGCCGTCACCCACGTCACATTCAGCCCGGACAGCAGAACGCTGGCCACCAGCAGTGACGACTACACCGTCGGACTGTGGGACGTCGCCTCGGGGACCCCGAAGAATACGCCCAAGCAGATCTCCCACTCCGACGCAGTGTTCGATGTCGAGTTCAACCCGGACGGCAGCATGCTCGCCACCGCCAGCTACGACCAGACCGTCGGCCTGTGGAACACAGGCGGAGGTCCGGTAGAGCGACTCACCGGACACGTCGGCCACGTCAACGGCGTGGCCTTCACCCCCGACGGCAAACAACTGGCGAGCGTCAGCTCCGATGGCAGCGCTGTGCTGTGGGACATCTCGGACCATATGCTGATGCCCCAGCCAATTGACTCCCTGCGGGGTGCAGCGATGAGCCCCGATGGCCAGTTCCTCGCCACGGGCGGCTCCCGCGCCCGAGTGGAGATTTGGCGCCGTACCACCGGTGAGCAGCTCGACTCCTTCCCGATCCCGCACTCCTGTCCGGTGTGGAAACTTGCCTACGCCGCAGACGGGCACACCGTGGGCATCACTGGCGATTGCCCTGATGCATTCTTGTACGACACCACCAGACACCGCCTCACCACGCTTCACGGACACACGACGTCCTGGGCCCGCGCGATCGCCTTCGACGTCACCTCCCGGACCGCGGTCACCATTGGTGACGACAACATCGGGCGCATCTGGAACACCGCCACCGGAGAACAGCGCATCCAGCTCCCGGCCCACTCCGGCGGCGGATTGCCTGTGGCGGTCAGTCGGGACGGCGTCATCGCCACCTGGCCGGGAGGGAGCAAGACGGTCCGCCTGTGGGACCTGGACGGACATCCGCTGGGTTCTCTGCCAGCCCAAGAGGTGTGGGCTCTGGCCTTCGATCCCTCCGGTCAGCGGCTGGCCGTGGCTTCCACGGACCGGACCATCCGTTTGTGGCAGATCGGCTCGAGGATGGCACCTGGCGGCCCGAGTACGCACCCACTGAACACATTGAGCGGGCACACCGGCAATCCGCGTGTGTTGGCCTTCAGCCCGGACGGCACTCGACTGGCCAGTGCAGGAGACGACCGGACGATCCGGCTATGGAAGGTCCCCAGCGGCGGCCAGCCCATCACCCTCACCGGGCATGCCAATTCCTTTGGCGGACTGGCCTTCACACCAGACGGTCAGACATTGGCAAGCGGTAACTTGGATGGCACTTTCCGTTTCTGGAATCTCGCCCCCAAGGTTGACCTACAGCGGGCCTGCGAACGCGCCACACGGCTGACTCAGACTGAATGGGCCCGGCTAGTCACCGTCCCCTACGTACGGGCCTGCAGCTAGGGACTGTCTTCAGTTGTGAACAAAACCGGGTTCTGGGCGCCTCGGACGGGATGCCGATGGTAGGACTCCGGTGGGAAGCATCGCGCTATCTGGCCAGCAATGTGCACGGGTAGTCGTCGCATCAGCTGCACGAGCCGATGACACCGGAGTTTGCCCGTCGGGCAGCGCAGTTACCTTCGGGCCGGTCGTGGTCTGCTCGCGCAGACGCTCGATCTCAAGGTGCTGGGCGGCGATCCGGGACAGCGCGAGCTGCTTGAACGTGAACCGCCCCGGGTTTGATGGAGACATCGAAGACCCGGAAGGATGCCGATCATGGCTGCTCCCCGTAAGTACCCCAAGACCACGGAGTTAAGG
>NZ_JBFBBD010000136.1:0-6994 GCF_040689515.1 Streptomyces sp. NPDC051173 | reverse complement strand
AGGTCTCCTACCACCCCTTCACCCGCCCACTCGACCTCATCGGCCTGCCCTGACCTGCACCACCACATGATCACCAGGACTTTGAATCAGCCCTGTGGAGGCATCATGGCGGTCAACCAGTTGGACCCGGTCGTGGCGAAGTTCGTGGATGCGCTCAATACTGGTGACAGCAACGGATTCTTCGGTCTGCTCACGCCGGATGCGACCATGAGTGATGACGGCACCGATCGCGATCTCCGCAACTGGGTCCAGAGCGAAGTCTTCGGCAGCGGCGGCCGTATGGACGTTGAATCGGTGGCGGACGGCGGGACCGCTTTGGTGGCCAACTACACCAACGACCGCTGGGGTGCTATGCGCACTGCATGGCGCTTCACAGTGCCCGGCGACAAGATCTCCCGCTTCGAGACAGGGCAAGCCTGAGCAGAGCCCACCCCGCGGCCAGCCGTAACCAACGTCCGGCAGTTTTATACATGCCGGGGCTGTCCGGGGCAGATCCCTGGGGAACCCTTGCGCTCCAACGTCCGCATGAAGCCGAACACTGCCGCCCCGTCCGCACCGCTCAGCGGAGACAAGCACTCGGCACCCTTGACGCGTCGCGCTCACGTTCTCAAGCGTGATCGCCGGCTGTGCCAATGGGCGCGTGTGGACACGGGCGCGTTGTGCGGGCTGCTCGCCACCGACGTTGACCACATCGAACCGGGCAACAACCACGGTGCCGAGAACCTTCAAGCTCTCTGCCGCTTCCATCACGCGAAGAAGAGTGCGAGAGAAGGCGCAAGAGCAGCGAACGTAAGGCGTGAGCGACGCGAAAGAACGCGCGAAGGTCAAGGTTCAATGCGAAGTCAATTGCTGAATTCTCTTCGCGATTCGCCGAACGCGGCAAACGATGCTGGCGACAGTCGGTACTTTCGGACGCTCAGGGTGGAGAGGGGTGCCCCCTCGCCGGCTCGGGACGCCTGATCTCCAACCCCCGCAATGATCCATGGAGTTGTGCACCTTCGGTTCCATAGCCCCGCACCTTCCCCTGTCAGGGTGGGTGCGGGGCCTTCTGCATGTCCGGGGCTGCTGGCCGGGCGTACGCTGGACGGACGAGAGCACGACACCACACGCACTAGGCGGGGATCATGAGCGCTCTAGGGGAGAACGTCAGGAAGCACCGGCGGCTACGGGGTCTGACTCAGGAACAGTTGGCCTACGCGGCCGGCCTCGCTCCCTCCACCGTCGCCAAGCTGGAACAGGGCGGAAACGTCCGCATCGAGACCCTTCACATTCTGGCTCGCGCCCTACATGTGAAGACCTCTCAACTCATGGCCTCCGACACACCGGAACCTGTCCGGGGCGAAGACCCGACGCGCGTTGGACTCGCCGAATTGCGGAGCGCCCTTACTCCGCCCCTGGGAATCATCAACAGTGGAAACGTAAGGCCTGACGAGGAACCAAACCTCCCCGCACTGCTGGACGTGATCCGCACCGGGTCAGCGGCATACGATTCAGACAACTTCGGTTCTGTGGCGGGCAAGATGCCTCAGATCATCCGAGACACCAATTCCGCTGTCGCTTACTTCGACAACGGAGAGGAGCACGCAAAGGCACTGTCTGCGCGCGCAGAGGCGTACTTGTTGGGTGGCCGGTACCTCACACAGGTTCGGCAATATGACCTCGCCTACCACGCGCTGTCCGGAGCGATTCAGGATGCACAAGCAGTCCAGGACACGGACACCGCCGGCTATGCCGTGGTCATCATGTCGTGGCTTCTGCTGAGGCAAGGACGTTTCGATGATGCGGAGCGCGCTGCCATTGAGACAGCGGATCACCTGGAGCCGCGAATCTCGAAAGCACCCCCAGAAAGGCTTGCAGTCTGGGGCTGGCTTGCCTTGCAAGCGGCTGCTGCTGCGGTCCGCAACAACCGCCCCGACGACAGTGCGGAAGCCCGCCGAATTGCCGAGTCTGCCGCTGCTGCCCTGGGAAGGCACTCCGATGCCCGGCACCGATTCGGTCGGTTCGACACCGCCGTTGCCGGAATGAAGGGGCTGGAGGATGAGCTGATCTCGGAGAACGGCGACCCATACCGCGTGATTGACGAATCGACCGGAAAGGCCCGGTTCTCGGATCACGCCATGAAGGCGGCCCGCATTGCTGAGACGGACAAGGAATGGAACCGGCACCGGCTCACAGTGGCGACGGCGTTCGTCAAGGTTGGTGAGCACGATAAGGCGCTCGACCGACTGACAGCCGTGGACTACGCCAACCCGCAGTGGCTCCGGCATCAGCGCATGGCGCAGGACGTGATGACGGCGATCGTCCAGCGCCGTAAGCGCAGGCTCACCGCCGAGATGCGCGCCATGGCCACCCATCTGGGCGTGCTGGGCTAGCTACCACGTAGCGCGGTAGTTCCGGACGGCCAATGCGCCAACTACCGTGCTGCCACGCTGGATTGACGCGTTCTGCGGCCATAGCTTTGCGGTATCCCGAAACGGCCGACCTGGATCCCCGCCCGGCCAGCACGCCCTCTCATTCCCGTGAAGCGGAGTCGGCCGGGGCGGGTACCCAGCACCATCGACAATGGAGGTACGGCGATGCAGAAGCACGCGTGGTGGCTGACCATGGCCGACGGCAACCCGCAGGACGACAGCGACAGCGGCAACAAGCACGGCGGGGGCGGTTCGGACGAGGGTGGCAACACCAATGACGGCAAGGACCCGGCGGACGGCAAGTGACCGAGCACACCGCGAAGGCGGTGGGCCCCCAGGGGCTCGCCTCCGTGCTCATGGAAAAGGGAGCTCTCACGAGCGATTGGCTCCCTGCGTTCGAGGCGGTACCGCGTCACGCGTTCATGCCGGATGCGATCTGGCCCGGCCGCGCCGGCATGAACCGGCAGAGTGACCGCGTGATCCGCAGCGAGGAACCCGACGTGTGGTGGGAGGCCGTCTACCGGGACGCGCCGATCACGACGCAATGGGATGACGGGGCGTACACCGGAACAGGCAAGGGCAAGTCTCCTACCTCTTCCAACTCCATGCCCACCATGGTGTTCTCGATGCTGGACGCCCTCGGCATCGAGGACGGGAGTACCGTGCTGGAGATCGGCACCGGGACCGGGTGGAACGCTGCTCTGCTGTCTCACCGGCTGGGCGCTGAGGACGTCGTCAGCGTCGAGGTGGACGAGTCCAGTGCGGAGGACGCGCGTACCCGCCTCAACCTTGCTGGGCTCCGTCCGCTGGTGCATGTCGGCGACGGGGCGCAGGGGTACCCGGAGCGGGCCCCGTACGACCGGCTGATTGCTACCTGTTCCATTGGCAGCGTGCCCCTGGCATGGCGGGCGCAGGTGAAGCCGGGCGGGGTGATCGTGACCCCGTGGGGGCCGGCGTACGGCGGGGAGGCGGTAGTGCGTCTCACGGTCGCTGAGGATGGTTCGGCGTCCGGCCCGTTCGTGGGGTCGTCGGCGTTCATGCGGATGCGTGCTCAGCGGGTCCAGCGTCGGCACGTCCGTGAGTACCTGGGCGGGCGGAAGTGGCCGGCGGACGGCGTGAAGTCCATGACGTCACTGTCGCCGGACGACCTGGGCGACTGGCACGTCATGTTCGTCATCGGGGTGCAGGTGCCCGACGCGTTCCCGTGGATGGAGTCGTACGACGACGGCTCTTACACGCTCTGGCTGCGGGACACGGCCGTCACGTCGTGGGCGACCGCTGACTACGTGCCCGGGAGGGATGAGTTCGAGGTCTACCAGTCCGGTCCCAGGAACCTCTGGGATGAGGTGCTGGTGGCCTACCGCTGGTGGGACAAGCAGGGGCGGCCGGGGTTCGAGCGGTTCGGTCTGACCGTGGACGGTGACGGCGAGCGGGTGTGGCTCGACTCTCCGGAGCACTCCTTTCTATCCGTGAACTGACGGCCCCCACTGGTCCCGGCCGGCGTTCTCCCGAGCGCTGACCGGGGCCTTTCTGCTGCTCAGGCAGACGTCATCCGGTGTGCATCCCGGAGGGTGTACGGTTCCAGCTACCTCCCCCAGACTCCGTCCGGGGGTGCCCCCAAGGTGCCCCCAACGGGCTGGATTCGGGGGTCTGGGGGCTTGCCCCCCACGCGGCGGAGCCGCACATCAGACGCAGCCGGGAAGGGGCGGGGTGGGGAGCCCGCCGCAGGCGCCGACCGGACCGTCAGCCCCCGTCACAACGGCCCGTCCACCCGGATCGCCACCGCCTTCACCCGCGTGTACTCCAGCAGCGCAGCAAACCCCTTCTCCCGGCCGAAGCCCGACTGGCGGTAGCCGCCGAAGGGGAGTTCGACGCCGCCGGCCGCACTGTAGGTGTTGACGAAGACCTGGCTGACCCGCAGCGCGCGGGCCACCGCGTGGGCCAGGCCCACGTCGCGGGTCCACACCCCGGCGCTCAGGCCGTACGTGGTCGCGTCGGCCAGGGCGACGGCCTCGGTGGTGTCGTCGAACGGCGTGACGCACAGGACCGGCCCGAAGATCTCCTGCTGGGCGACGGGCGCGTCGGGCGGGACGTCGTCGAAGAGCGTCGGTTCGACGAAGAAACCTCCCGCCGCGACGTCCGGCACTCCCCCGCCGACGACGAGCCTGGCGGCCTTGCGGCCGCCGTCGATGTGGCCGAGCACGGTGTCGCGCTGGCGGGCGGAGATCAGGGGCCCCAGGTCGGGGTCCTCGGCGCCCGGCCCGATGCGCAGCCCCGTGAACGCCTCGGCGAGGGCCGCGCTCACTCGCGCGTGGACACTGCGGTGGACCAGGACCCGGGTGCCCGCGGAGCAGTTCTGCCCGGCGTGCTCGATGACGGAGGCGACGATCCGCGGCACGGTGGCGGCCGGGTCGTGGTCGGGGAAGACGAGGTGCGGTGACTTGCCGCCGAGTTCGAGGGTCACCGGGACGATGCCGTGGGCGGCCGCGGTCATGACGGACCGTCCGGTCCGGCGGGAGCCGGTGAAGGCCAGGTGGTCGAGTCCGGGGTGCGCGGCCAGGGCGGCCCCGGCCTCCGGGCCCGTGCCGGGGACGGCGTTGAGCACCCCGGCGGGGAGTCCCGCCTCGGTGGCGAGCGCGGCGATGCGCAGCGGCGTCAGGGGAGCGTCCTCGGCGGGTTTGAGTACACAGGTGTTGCCCGCCGCCAGCGCCGGGGCGAGGGTGCGGGCGGTGATCTGCATCGGGTAGTTCCAGGGAATGATGTGCCCGCACACGCCGTGCGGTTCCTGGAGGGTGTAGGCGAGCAGGTCGGGGTGGTCGAGCAGCGTGCGCCCGTGGAGCGCCTCGACGGTCCCGGCGTAGAAGTCGAAGTAGCGCGCCGCGACGTCCGCGTCGGTGTACGCCTGGCTGATCGGCTTGCCGGTGTCCAGGCACTCCAGTTCGGCGAGCTCGCGGCGGTGGGCGCGCAGGGTGTCGGCGACGGCCCGGCAGGCCGCGGCGCGGGTGGCGGCCGTGGTGTGGCGCCAGGTCTTCTCGAAGGCGGTACGCGCCGCCGTCACCGCCCGGTCGATCTCGGCGGGCCCGCAGCGGCTCACCCGGGCGCAGGGCAGGCCGGTGGACGGGTCGAGGTCGACGAAGGTGTCACGGGCCGGGACGCTCCGCCCGTCGATGAACGCCTCCGCCACCGGTAATTGACGCTGCGTCATATCATGCCGCCGTCCCGTGGTCGAGCGACCTGGCGAGGATGCCGGAGAGGTGCGAGCGGTCGACGTCGCGCGGGCAGCAGGCCAGCAGCCGCTCCTGGCGGGCCGCGCCCTCGGTGAGGGCGGGGATGTCGCGGGCGGTGTAGCCGAAGTCGGACAGCCCGCGCGGCCCTCCGGTGTCGGCGACGATGTCGAGGAGGGTCTGCGGCAGCAGGTCGGCGCCGTTGCGCACGGTGGTCCCGTCCAGGCTCGCGCCGAGGAGTTCGGCTGCGCGCAGGTGCCGCTCCGGGGAGGTCGCGTAGGTGAAGGCGAACGCCTCCGGGGCCGTGACGACGACGGACTCGCCGTGCGGGACCAGCGGGTGGTCGACCCGGTAGTCGCGGGGGCGGTAGTCCGTGACCAGGCCCGCGATCGGGTAGGCGCAGGCGTGCGGGATGTGCGTGCCGGCGTTGCCGAAGCCCATGCCCGCGAACAGCGCGGCCCGGCTCATCCCGGCCCGCGCCTCGATGTCGTACGGATTGAGGACGGCCCTGCGCAGATAGCGCCCGACCAGGGTGAGGGCCTGCTCCGACCAGACGTCGCTGATCGGGTTCGCGCCGACGTAGACGGGCCGGACACCCGGCGAGGCGTACGGGGGCCGCCGGTCGTAGGGGCGCGTGGTGTACGACTCGCAGGCGTGGGTGAGGACGTCGTAGCCGGAGGCGGCGGTCACGGCGGGCGGCATCGTGACCGTGTTCCACGGGTCGACGACGGCGGCGGTGGGGCGCAGCCGTGGGTCGGATATGCCGGTCTTGACGCGTTCGGAGACGACGCCGAGCGCGACCATGCAGGTGCACTCGCTGCCGCTGCCGGCCGTGGTCGGCACGGTGATCAACGGCTTGAGGGGGCGGGGCACGGGCGCGCCGTCACCGATCGGCCGGTTGAGATAGCGCCGGAGCCCGCTGCCCGGACAGCTCCGCAGCAGGTTGATCATCTTCGCGGTGTCCATGGAACTGCCGCCGCCCAGCCCTATGTAGCAGTCGAACTCCCTTGTACCGAGGGAGGCGGCGGCCTCCTCGCACCCTCTGTCGGTCGGCTCGACCTCGGCCCCGTCGAAGACCGCCGTCTCCACACCCTCCTGCTCCACGAGTGCGCGGACGCGCTGCGGCAGTTCCAGGCGGGCGAGGTTGGGATCGGTGACGATGAGGACGGAGCGGGCTCCCAGCTGCCGGATCTCGTGGCCGATCTCTTCGGTGGCGTGGAGTCCGTAGCGGACGGGTGGGGCTTGCCAGGTGATGACGGTCTCGCACCGTCGCCCGTGCCCTGGCCGGTGGTGAAGCGCGCCCGGCCCATGCCCACGCGCACCCGCCCGTCGGTGACGTCCGTGATCCGGACCGCCGCG
>NZ_JBFBBD010000135.1:0-7821 GCF_040689515.1 Streptomyces sp. NPDC051173 | reverse complement strand
CCTTAACTCCGTGGTCTTGGGGTACTTACGGGGAGCAGCCATGATCGGCATCCTTCCGGGTCTTCGATGTCTCCATCAAACCCGGGGCGGTTCACACCGTGGTGCCCGCACGCAGCCCATTTTTCCCATGACAAGCACTCAGAAGCGACCGAGGTTAAAGAACAAGCTGAGTTTGTCGGTAGTAGCGGCAGCACGGGTCGGCCTCTGGAGCGCATGTCTGGGGGCTGGCACGATGGTCGTCCATGAATAATCGAGTTACTCCGGCCGCCCAGGCTCTGGCCCTGGTCAAGGACCGTTTCCCGCACGCTCTGGGTGCCATACTCGGCGGCTCGGCCGCCCAGGGCCGTGCTACCCCAACCAGCGATCTGGATGTGGCCGTTCTCCTCCCGGACGGGGATACCAGTCGTCGCGAGGTGGTACGCCATGGCAACCGGCTGGCCGAGCTCTTCCTGCACACCCTCGCCGACGTTCCGGAACACTTCGAGAGGGACAGAGTCCTCCGCCGGGGCACCGTCCTCTTCATCTACGACCAGGGTCTGCTCCTGGCTGACCCCCATGGTCATCTGGCCCGTACGCGCGAACAGGCGCGAGCGGTGCTGGCGGCCGGTCCTCCGCCGCTCACTCCAGCGGAGTGGGAGCGAGGACGCTACGTCCTCACGTGCTTCATGGACGATCTGACGGATACTTCGCCGACCGAGCGGTACGAACAGCTCTCCCTCGCCGACTTCACCCTGCGTGAGGCGGCACACCTTCTCATCGCCCACCACGGCGGCTGGACGGGCATCGGTAAGTGGCTGCCCCGCAGGCTGCTGAGTGCAGACCCGGTACGGGGCAAGGCCCTGCTGGACGGTCATCGGACCGTGGCCGAGCACGCGGACTCCACCCTGCTGGCGGTGGCCGCTGAGCAGGTACTCGATGTTCTCGGTGGACCGCTGAGGGAGGGGTACACACAACGCTGGAGTGCTTGAGCCTGCCCCGTCATAAAGCCGGTCGGATGGTCCCTTGCACGTGATCACTCACGGAGGGATGCGCCGGACGCAAGAGCGGCCATCGATCGATCCTGTGCTCCGTCACAGAGGCATTGGATCTTCGAAGGCTCGCCGCCAGGGGTGAGTCTGCTGCACCACGATGCCCAGCGGCACGCGTTCGACTTCTTGTCACACTTCCAGGACGACTTCTACGTGTGCCTGGTCCGGCATCGGTGACACGCTGTTCGAGGTCACCGGGCCATGCTCTGCGAGAACGGCCCGGTGACCTCGCCGGGCGACCTGACGCTGCTGGCCGAACACCGGCGCGGCCACGGCGTGTTGTACGAAGCGCTGAACCATGGCGGTGCGGGCAGTGTCGAGCTGCCCGCACCGGGTGAGCCTCGGCCGCAGTACGTGGCCACGGTTCCCAAGACGCGCGGCGGGCCGAGGCAGCGGAAGAGCGCGACCCTCCCGTAGTCCACCGGCTCCCTGAGTAGGGCATTGGCCCCCGGGTTCACATCTCTCGCCAAGACCGCAGCCACCTTGCCTGTGACCTCTTCCTGACTCTGGCGCCCGAGGTGAGCCAGGACCCCAGGATCCTCCACCCCTGGACTGACTCGGTGAGGCCCAACTGCGGGGCGAAGAACGCGCCTCCAGGTCGTATAGTACAAGTGGAGTATCCCAGTTGGAGTAGATGGAGTCGCGTCGATGCCCACCCCACGAACACGCAAGCTCAACCTCATCTCCCTCGCCGTTCTGGAACTGCTGGACGAGGGAGAGATGCATCCCTACGAGATGCAGCAGCGGCTGCGCGACCGCGGGCGAGACCGCCTGGTCAAGCTCACAGCCGGCACGCTCTACCACGCTGTAGAACGCCTGGAGAAGCTCGGCCTGATCGAGGCCGTGGAGACCAGTCGCCAGGGCCGCCTGCCCGAGCGGACCGTGTACGCCATCACCGCGAACGGCCGGGAGGCCTTCACCGAGCGGCTGCGCGAGGTGGTCTCGACCCCCGAAGGAGAGTTCTCAGAATTCCCACTGGCCATGGCCTGCCTGCACACACTGGAGCGCAAGGAAGCCATCGAACGTCTCACCTGGCGGGCGGCGCTGCTGGAGGCGGCCATCGCCGCCGAGGAGACCATCGCCGCCCGGCTTCGCAAGTCCGGCGTAGAGCCGCTCCACTTCATCGACCTGACTTGGCAGATCTCCTCGAAGCGCGCTCAACTGATCTGGATCAACAACCTGGTTGAAGAGGTGGAGAGCGGTGCCCTGAACTGGCCTGCGACCAGCCTTGCCCGGTCGCTGCGCCTGCTGGAATCCGGACAGCCGCAACCGGGCCGCCGAACCGAAGAGGGGGTCGGCTGATGTCTGCCCTCCGCAGCCGCAACCCGTGGCTGGCGCTCTGCGCCTTATGCCTGGGACTGTTCATGATTCTTCTGGACACGACGATCGTGAACGTCGCTGTGCCCAGCATGCTGACCGGGCTGAACACGGGCCTCGACGAGATCCTGTGGGTCGTCAACGTCTATATCCTGGCCTATGCAGTGCCGCTCATCGTGGCCAGCCGCCTCGGCGACCGGTTCGGCCGCAAGAAGCTCTACATCATCGGTCTGATGGTCTTCACCGCAGCCTCCGCGCTGTGCGGGATGGCCGACAGCGGCGAGCAGCTCATCATTGCCCGCGCGTTCCAGGGCATCGGTGCGGCCTTGATGAATCCGCAGACCCTGGCGTTCATCGCGGTGCTGTTCCCGCCGAAAAAACGCGGTGCCGCCTTCGGCGTATGGAGCGCCGTCGCGGGCGTGGCGACCATCGCCGGACCGCTGCTCGGTGGACTCATCGTGGAGAAGCTCGACTGGCAGTGGATCTTCTTCGTCAACGTGCCGGTCGGCGTGCTGGGACTCCTGCTGGCTCTTCTGTGGGTGCCCGAGTCCCGTACCGACACCGGGCACAACTTCGCCCCATTGGGCATCGTGCTGCTCACCGGCAGCCTGTTCCTCGTGACCTTCGGGCTGCTGGAAGGCAGCCGCTACGGCTGGGGCACGATCACGGGCTGGCTCTCCATCCCGGTCCTGCTGGGCGGCGGGCTGGCACTGCTGCTCGCGTTCGTGCTGGTGCAGCTGCGGTCGGCCGATCCCCTGGTCCCCGTGACGCTGTTCACCAACCGCAACTTCACGCTGGCCAACGTGGTGGCCACAGCAGTGGGCTTCGCCATGGTCAGCCTGCTCCCTCTCATGATCTTCCTGCAGACGGTGCTCCATCTGACGCCGCTGGAAGCAGGCGTGGTGACAGCACCGGCCTCAGTGATCGCTGCGGCCATTGCGCCGTTCGCCGGCTTCCGCGCCGACCGCACCGGCGGGAAGTTCCTGCTCATCGCCGGACTGCTGGCCTTCGCCGCCGGCATCGCGGCCGCAGCCGTCACAGCCAAGCCCGGCAACAACAGCTGGATGATCCTGCCGGCGGTGGCCGCGATCGGTGTCGGGATCGGTCTGCTGTTCACCACGATGACCACCGTCGCGATCGGAGAAGTCAGCCCCGATCTGTCGGGCGCGGCCTCCGGCGTCTTCAACACCACCCGGCAGCTGGGGCAGGCGCTGGGCACCGCCGCCGTGGGTGCCCTGCTCCAGGCCACCCTCCGCCACGCGCTCGAGGACGAAGCCACCCGCCGCAGCACGGAGCTCCCCGCCGCCTCGCGCCAAAGGTTCATCGACAGCTTTGCCGACGCGGGAGACAGCGGCCTGTTCACCCACGCGCCGAAGGGCACCAGTGAGCCCGGGGCCGTAGGGGAGCACGTGAGACAGCTGGGCATCGAGGTGTTCAACAACGGATTCGTCTCGGCCATGCGGTGGACGCTCCTCCTCTCTATGGGATTCGCTCTCGTGGCGGTCGCGTGCTGCTTCGGCATCAAGGTCCGCCGACACCCTGTGCAGCCCACCGAAAAACCCCTGCAACCCAGCCGGGTCTCCTCCTGAAAGGGCATCTCATGCGGTTTGGCTTATTCCGCGAATTGCAGTTGCCGTGTCCTTGGGCAGCTTGATTCTGAAATCTGCCTCATCCAGGAAGCACTGGACCAGATCGAGCTGAGAGCTGTCCCGTAAATGATCTAGCGCATGCCGGTTGACCAGAGGGGAAGCGCGACACGACGGCGAGACTTGGGTCTTCGATGAGGCGCCACAGCCGGTAGCCGCCGCGGTACGCGCCGAGGAGCCGGGTTACTGCCTCCACCTGCTCGTCCTCCACCGAGGCACTTGACTCGGAGGGAGCCGTGGGGTGGGGGAGGGCAGTGCCCGAGTTTCCTGGAGGCGATGGCGGGTGAACTGCTCAAGTGCCGTCTTGCGATTCGCGACTCCGCGTGGCCATCGTCGACCGCCTGACCTTCAGCGGCGCCATCATCCAGACCGGCACCGAGTCCTACCGCCTCGCCCACACCCAAACCCTGGCTGGACAAACCCAGGCCAGCTGAACGGCGCCGCGTGGCCGACCCCGGAGCCGGCGGGGTCGGCAGCAGGGCGAGATCAGCTGTTGGCTTCCCGCGCCACGCGCTCCAGTCGGTTCCGGTGGCTCTCCCACCACGCCTGATCCTCTGGTGGCATGCTGTCCTTGCCCTGCGAGTGTCCGGCGGATCCGTCGATGAGCTCTCGCACGATGTCGGCATGGCCGGCGTGCCGCTGAGTATCGGAGATCACGCGCACCAGGATGTGGTGCAGCGTCACCTCTCGGCGTTCCTCAGGCCACCACGGGACGTGACCGATCGCGTCAAGCGTCAGCGTCGCGATCGTGCCGTCGGAGTGCTCCCACGCCTGGCGATACAGCCCGACGATCTGTTCCCGTGATTCGTCTGCCGTGGCTCACATGTCCGAGTTCGGTTCTGACTCCTCGGTATACCACCAGGGCGGTGGCTCCTCGTCGAAGAACGGCCGTCCGAACGTGTCGCCGAAGTACCCCAGTTCCACGCCGGCGACATGCTTGACGAGACCCAACAGGTTCGTGCCCGTGGAGGTCAGCGGGCGTCGGATGTCGTATTCCGAGAGTCCGTCGAGCTTCCACGTCAAGGCGTCACGCGCCTCTTGCAAGTACCGGAGAAGCTCCGCTTTCGGGTTCGTTTCGGTCATGCCGCGCAGTCTTCCGCCAGGCACTGACAGCTGGCGGTGACATCAAAGGCTACGGACGTGCTGGGCGTACTCGTCCACGCCGACCACGCGGGGTACTGCGGTGACGGGGTCCGGAAGCGAGGCGATCAGCCTCAACGGGGTGTTCCGGCTGACCGGAACCTTGAAGGCGCCCGTCATCCGGGCGCCGGCCCGGCCTGCGAGCGCAAGACCGACCGACTCCGGCATCCAACGCTGCCACCACCTCGATGGTTTATTATTCAACTTAATGTAGGCTTCGTGGGTAACAGCCCCCCATCTATGACCAGTTGCAGGGGAGAAGATGACGAAGATACGTAGAGTCACGCCGCTCGCGATGCTGCTGACCGTTGTGACGCTGGTGCTCGGTGTGTTCCCGGCGCAGGCCGCCGGGGGCGACACCGTCGCGTCGCACGGCCCGGTGATACGGGTCGAGACCGGCGCCCTGCGGGGCAGAGCCGAGCTCGGGACCTGGGCCTTCAACGGGATTCCGTACGCCGCGCCGCCCACCGGTGAACGGCGCTGGAGCCCGCCCGCCCCGGCCGCCGCCTGGAGTGGGGTGCGGGACGCCACCCGGCCCGGCAACCGGGCGATGCAGGCGGACAACGGCTTCGGCCTGCTGGCGGTGAACCTCAACCCGGCCCGCACGCCCCAGCCGATGAGCGAGGACAGCCTCGACCTCAACGTCCGCACCACGCCCGGCGCCACGAACCGGCCAGTGCTGGTGTGGATCCACGGCGGGTCCTTCACCGGTGGCAGCGGCGACGCCTACGACACCACCAAGCTGGTCCGCCAAGGCATCGTGACGGTCACCGTCAACTACCGGCTCGGCGCTCTGGGCTTCCTCGCCGACCCGGCCCTGGACCCGCAGGCCACCGGCGGCGACTACGGCCTGCAAGACCAGCAGGCGGCGCTGCGCTGGGTCCAGCGGAACATCGCGGCCTTCGGCGGTGACCCCGGTCGGGTCACCATCGCCGGCGAGTCCGCGGGCGGCATCTCGGTCGCGGCCCACCTGGTCGCCCCGGGCTCGCGCGGCCTGTTCGGCGCGGCCGTCCTGGAGAGTGGCGACGCCTCTTCCACCGTCCCGCTGAAGACGGCCCAAAAGATGAGCGAGAAGTTCACCACCGAGACGCTCGGCGTTGGGCCCGGCCCTGACCGGGCGGCCCGGCTCAGGGCCCTCGACGCCAAAACGATCACCGACAAGCAGGTCAGGCAGGGCGGGCAGGAGGGGTTGGCGTACCCGGTACCGCTCGGCCGCCTGAACTACATCACGGGGCCGTGGCTGGTCTCGGGCGGATCGGTGCTCCCGGAGGACCCGGCCACCGCCATCCGTGCGGGCCGCGCGGCCAGGGTGCCGGTGCTGATCGGCACCAACAAGGACGAGATGCGCATCCTCGGCTTCCTGGCCGCGCAGCTCGATTCACCGATCAACGCGGAGAATTACGGTCCCACGCTGAGCGCTATGGGTGGCGCCGCCGCGCTGGCCCGCTATCCGCTGGCCCCCGGCTCCCCGGCGCCCATCGCCCTGGGCCGCGCCCTGACCGACGGCTGGGTCGGTGACGTATGGGACCAGGCGCGCTCACTGTCGCGACAAGCCCCCGTCTACGCCTACGAGTTCGCCGACCGGGCACCCGCTCTGCCCGGAGCGGACTTCGACCTGGGCGCCTACCACACCGCCGAACTGCCGTACCTGTTCGACGTCGCAGACCTGCCCGTACGGCTGAACACCCAGCAGCGGCAGCTGTCGCGGACCATGGTCGAGTACTGGGCGAACTTCATCCGTACCGGCAACCCGAACGGGTCGGGTGCGCGGATCACCTGGCCGCGCCTGCCGTCGGCGGTGACTCTCCGCGAAGGTGGGGCCGCCATCACCACCAGCAGTGCCTTCGCCGCCGACCACAACTGGGCATTCTGGCGGGACCAGCCGCTTCCCCGGTAGGTGGGTTACCGGGCCGCAGGAAGTTCGCTGGAGTAGTGCGCCATCCCGTGTATCGAACGAACTCGCCGCCACGGGTCCGGCCCGGCAGCGGCGCCGTCTGGTCGCGGCTCCGCAATTCAACGTCGACGGGACTCTCGCTGACCAGGAATGCGGGAAGTGATCTTGACATCCCAGGGAAGAGCTCCGATTAAAAATGCACGAATCGGCAGGTCAGCGCCGAGCGTCGGTTGACCCATATTGATCGTGCATCGCCTCGGCCGACGGCCCGAGCCCGAAGACGGCCTTGGCCGGCTCGATGGCCGTCGGCCGCCGCGGCACCGCAGCGACTCCGAAATACCTCGGTCACCGCTTCTCCCGGTAGCCAAGCTGGTCACAAGCTTCGTGGTTGACGAGCGCGCGGGATCATGCCTGCCGACTCCCTGGCCCTGTCGCAGCCCCAAGCCCGCGACGGTAGGCGGCCCACGCCTGCAATTCGTCCCTCGCTGTCGCTTCTACTTCATCCAGCAGGCGTTGACGAACCTCGTCGTCGCGATTCTCTTCGGGAACCAACTGGTAACGCTGGATGGCCAGACGCAGTCTTGTCCAGGCTTCCGCGGCAAGAACGTAGCGTTCCGTGTAGTTGAAGACCTGGCGGAATCCTCCGATGAAGACCGTAGCTCCGGCCACGGTAGCCGTGACAGCCGCGGGCGCCCCGATACCCAGGGCTGATTCAAAGTCCTGGTGATCACGCGGAAGTGCTGGTCACAACGGGGTGACGATCCGTCGGGGCGTCGCTACGAACACAACGAAGCTC
>NZ_JBFBBD010000134.1:0-8142 GCF_040689515.1 Streptomyces sp. NPDC051173 | reverse complement strand
CTACATCCTCGAACCCGAGTGGATCACGCTCGACCTCAAGCACCCCGTCACCCCACCCTTGACAACGCCGGCTCGCCCTTAACTCCGTGGTCTTGGAGTACTTGTACCGGGTCACCGCGTAGCCATTCGCCCCGGCTGGGGACGAGCAGCGCCTGGGAGAGCCATTCGGTGGCCGCGGCGCCGGCGTCGACAGCGGGCCAGTTCGATTGAGGCTTCATCGGAGGCCCGAGTACAGCAGGAGCGACTTGGCCACGTGGGCAAGGGCGAATACGACCCGCTCCGGCGCCGGATCGGGGTCCATATCGATCGTCCGGCTACTCAGGAGCCGACGACCGCGCTTCGCCGCACTCTCCCGTACGGCAACCCCGAACCTCCCGGCCTTTTCCAGGCGTTCGGCCTCGTCCTCCACGAGCGGGATCAGGGTCCCGATGTAGGCGCGGAGTCGCTTCTCCAGGTCCTGCAAGGCCGCGTACTCGTTCTGTGGTTCGAGGCCACAATCGATGTCCCTGGCGATCGCTCCGACGTTCAGCGTGTCGCCCGGCGGAGTGGTGGTCATTCTGTCCCCGTCTTCCGGTGGCATGTGCACGTACAGGTGAGGGATTCGGTCCGGGCCGTGTGAAGTGGCGCTCCGACCCGGCGGATGAGCGTGGCACCAGGGCATCGCCTGTGTTGACCGACCCGCAGTGATGTTCGACGTGGGGGCGAGCGGGGCGCGTCACGGACACCGCGGCGCCTCTGTCGCTTGCGTGGCTTCGAGGGCTTCACGCAGGTGTCCCGTGTCCGTGAGCGCGGTCCAGGGCGCCCCGAGGAGGGCGGTGGGTGGCAGGACCCAGGTGCGGTCGGCTCTGTAGCGGCCGGGTGGTGGGGCGGTGAGCTGCCAGCCGGGCGACGGAATCGTGACGCCGGGAATGCCGATGAGCCTGTACGCGGTGCCGAGCGGTACGAGGACCCACATACGCCGTAGCGCGCCGCTGGCGAGGTAAGGGCCGAGGCTGGAGCCGTGACCGGTCATGTAGGTCTTTGCTCTGTGCCCTACCTCAAAGTCGATCTCGACGATGTCCCAGATTTCACCGTTCGTCAGTTCAGCGACGCGGCCGACATCCCATAGGTCCCGAACGGGCCGGGGTACGGGAATGGCAGGGGCAGAGTGGTCGCCACCGGCGCTGGTCCGTCTTGCCGATCGGCCGCTTTGGCGGCACGACGGTGAGTAACTCATGAGGTTCCCCACGATCAGCGTTGAGCAGATGAGGGGATGACCGTAGGACCGCCGGAAGAGAAGAGGGGGCACACTTTGTGCCCCCTTGTTCACGCGGCGAGGATGCCGATCTTTATGGCGAGTTCAGACGCCCGGCGCCTACGCCCTGGGGTCCTTGACTCCGTTTCCTCAAGGATGATCCCCTTGGCGTAGCCGTTGTACCGGATCGTCTCCGGTGCCGCTTCGTACGCTTTATCCAGCGTTGCAAGGGCAGTGTCGGGTTGTCCGTCGAGCTGGTAGCCGCGGGCCTCTTCGATGCGATGCCGGGCCCGGCGAGGCCGGGATGGGATGGTGGTGGCGTCGGCCGCTGCGGCCTGCCTGACACTCTCGCCCCCGGCACGGAGTTCCACGGCCACGGTCACCGCGTGAGCACCCATGATGGCTCGCGAGAACGAGGTGATCGGGTGGTAGTAACTGGCAGGGAGCTCCTTCGACATCTTGCGGGCGGCGTCCCAGTGGCTCCACGCGGTTCCGGTTTCGCCGCGCCGTGCGGAGGTGTACCCGGCCTCGAAACGCAGCGCCCCGGCGATAGCCAGAACCTCCGGGGGTGCATCGGTGAGGAGCGGTTCCAGGTATTCGAGGGTCTCCAGGGTGACGGCGTCAGCGGCGTCGTAATGGGCTGGGCCGCTGTCGCGGTGCGCCTGCGCGGCGAGCCAGGCGGCGACACCGATGGCGTGCGGCTCTTCCGACTCCTGGGCGGCGACCATGCTCCGCTCTGCCACACGCCATAGCAGCGAAGCGTCGGGCTGGTAGGCGATGAAGAACTGGCTGAGGCTGTAGACCTCGGACAGGACAGCCTGGGCTGCTCTCCGCTCGGCGGCGGTATTGGCCTGTCGAACCGACAGTTGGGCGTCGCGGATGAGTTCTGGCAGCAGGCCGCCGATGACATCGCGGTGGTTGGGAGCTGAATGCCGGGCTTGCCAGGCGCGAGCAAGCCGGGCCTGAAGATGCGTGGTTGGCGGGGCCTGGAGCTCTGTCGTGAGCGGAAAGGCGTCGACGGCGGCGCGCACGGCGGGGAGGCGTTCATGGCCGGGGCCTACGAACAGGTCGACGTGCATGGTCTGGTCGCCTGTGAGGTCGGCGAGGTCCCGGACGCGGAGGGCGTCGGCGATGCGCAAGATTGTGTGGAGTTTGGGCGTTTGGAGGCGTCCACCCTCAACAGCTTTCACCCAGCTGGGGGACTTCCCAAGGAGTCCGGCGAGGACGACGCGGCTCATCCCTCTCCGAGTTCGCAGGAGTTGCAGCCTCTGACCGAACTGGATCGGTTCGGCGTACGGGTCGGGGGTAGCATCAGGTGGCACGGTCTCGCCCCTCTCTGAACAGCTAGTCACTGTCAGACTATGGGGCGGGGCCGTAGTTCTGTCATGGGTCGAACGGCGCTTGGGTCCCAGGGCGCGGTCCACGGCCGTAGGAGACCGGCGGACGGGCGGTCCATCGACGTCCTTGCGGCGTCTCCCTTCACCGGATCACAACACGATCCGTGTACGCAGGGCAACATCAGCTGAAATACAGCGAGATCTGACTAACTCCAGCAAATCTGCCATCTGTTCTGTAGCGGGGCACCCGGGCTCCGCAGGCGGAAACAGGAAGATCGGATACCTCCACCGGATAAGCAAAAATCGCCCCACTCCGGATGGGGTGGGGCGATTCCGAGTGCAGCCAGCACCGGGTGAATACGCCAATAGTACCGGCGGCGGCTGACAAAGGCCGTCCCGTCACCTGTCGGAGCAGAGGCGGGGTGGCCGTTGCCAGCTGCGCGTGAGAGCTATCGGCGGGGACTTGGAGGCGTGGTCACTTACCGATCGAGCCCCAAATCGCAATAGCAGCGGCGATAAGGCCGAGGACGATCGGGACGATCGCGTGATAGAGGCGGGCCTGCCGTTCCCGTTCACGGCGCTCGGCTTCGGCCAGTTGGTGGCGCTCCAGTTCGTCCTCCAGCGCTTCACGTGCTTCGGCTTCTTTCTGCATGTCCTGGCTGAGGGCGGTGATGCGCTGGTCGGTGTGGGCGGCTTGCAGGGCGTGCACCTCGGCGGATACGAGGCGGTCGAGGCGGGCGTTGATGCCTGCCATGCCGTCGTGGAATTCCCGCCGCAGCGCGTCAACGGTGCGTCCGAGTTCGCCGACGGACAGGTCATCGGCCACGGTGTGCCCCTCGTTCAGGAGGCTGCCGGGCCGGTCGGCTCGGGGGCCGACTTCTTGGCGGTGGGGAGGGCGCTGGCCGTGCCGGAGGGTCCGAGGAACCTGGCGAGCGTGCCCTTGGCGATGGCGAGGGCGGCGGGAACCGCGGAGAGCGCTGCGGCCTTGGCGGTGGAGAGGTCGGTGACGGTCCCAGCGAGCAGGAGGCCGAGGAACGCCTCGATGTACGTCGCTGCGGTTCTTTCGACCAAGTCGAGGAAGAATCGAGGCATGGGGAAACCTGCTTTCAAGGAAAGGTCGAGGTGTCGTAGCGGCGTTCTCGGCAGTGCTGGGTGAGGAAAGGCTCACCAGGTTTCGATCGCGTAGGTGATCCCGGCTGCCGCGGTTTGCAGGCTGACCTTGACGTCGCCGGAGGCCAGGGGGACGTCGACGGTGCTCTTGGCCGAGGCGACCAGGACAGTCTGAATGCGCCATGACGTCCCGTTGTGGATGGCGACGCGGACGCTGCCGGTTGGCGGTGTGGGGGCGATCTGGTCCATGCCGAGGTGGAGGCGCCGGTTGGGGTACGTGCTCCAAGCGGTGCCGTTCGGGACCAGGACCACGGTGGGCTGCTCGCCGGGGATGACGGGGCCGGTGATCCATTGGGGCATGTCGTTCTCCTGGGAGGGTGAGGCGGGCTGGAAGGAGAGCGCCCAGGCGCGGAGTTCGCCTGTGCTGTCGAGGCGGCAGTAGTCGCGGTCGACTCCGGCGTCGCTGTACTGGTGGAAGAGCCAGTCGGCGGAGATCCCGGGATCTCCGGCGTTCCGTCCGGCGGTGGCGATCCACAGGAAGTCGCCGCAGAAGCCGGTGGTGTCGACGTTGCGCCAGTAGTCGAGGTTCGCGTACATGCCGACGGGGTTGTGCGGGAGCCGCTGCTTGACGTACCGCAGCCACGCCTCCTTGTACGCGGCCTGGTCGGCGCGCGGCACGCCCCGGTTGGCGTCGTCGTAGCCCTCCCAGTCGAGGACGGCGAGGTCGCCGGGCTCCCAGTTGACCTGGCCGAGAAAGAAGTCGGCCTCTTCGGTGGGGCCGTTGGCCATGTGGGGGTAGTGGTAGCCGCCCCAGACCAGGCCGTTGGCCTTGGCGTGATCGCGCTGCGCGACCCAGCGCGGATTCACGTAGCCGAGGCCTTCGGAGACCTTGACGAAGGCGAAACTCAGCCCGTTCGTATCCGGGTGCGAGAGCTGGTACGAGGCCCAGTCCTGGCCGTATATGCCCACCGGATCAGGGCTCCTTCCGGGGTGCATCCGTGCTGACCCGGGTGGCGATGGCGTCGACCTGGAGGGCGATGTGGGTCAGGGCTTCGTGGTCGGCATCCGCCTTCGCCCGGCGTTTCTCGTCGGCACGGTTCGCAGTGTTCCCGAGCACCGGCAGGGCCCAGAGCTGGACCAAGTTCGACAGGAAGAGCAGGAAGGGGAAGGGGTACCGGTCGGAGCCGAACCACCACACGCCCGCTTCGGCCAGGACCATCCATCCGAGTTGCCAGCCCACCAGCATCCAGAAGGTGGTCATCGACCCGAAGGCAGAGGAGACCCGGTCGCCGAGCCGGTCATTGAGAGACTCGTGCGGGTGCCGGACTTGCGGGTGGACGGGAGCCTGCGCGGTCACTGGAGGAACCCTGGGGCGTACTGGGCGGCGGCCCAGTCGGCCGCGCTGACCACGTGCACGCCGGCGCTGCCGCGGTGGTGATGGGTGCACAGCCACACGAGCTGGGACTCGCCGGACTCCAGCCACCGCTCGAAGGACTCTGTGTCATGGACCTCGGGAAAGTCCTTCGTCACCAGGTTGAGGTCGACTTCATTGGCGACGGCGAACTCAACTGCTGCGTGGTGGAGTTCGAGGCCGTCGGAGCAGTGGGCGGCGGTGTCGTAGCGGATGGTCATCGCGCACCGGGCGGTGGGCCGGGTGCGGCGCCGGTACTCCTCGAAGAGCTTGTAGTGGGGGTCGTCCTCACGTGGGGCGTGGTCGGGGTAGTGGACGCGATAGCGGTGGGTCTCGGCTTGGTCGTGCGCGGTGACCGTGCGCGGGTCGTGGGCGGACAACAATGCCTCCGGACATGGGTAGGGGCCCCTCGGCAGGGCCTTGGGGCTGGTGCGGAAGGAGCCGCAGGCGGTACGGATCAGCGGCTGAGCCAGAAAACGCGCAGGGACGCGGAGAAGTCAGAGCTCACGTAGGTGGCCAGTGCGGCGCCGCTGCTCTGGGCGCCCTGGACCTCGACGTAGTCGCTGGTTCCGTTGAGGCCGATGACGGTGGTGGTGCAGTGGCCGCAGAGAACGGAGTTGACGGCGTCGGAGCCGACCGCGCTGCCGGTGATCGCGCTGCCGTTGAGGGCGAAGCGCAGGCGGCGGTAGCCGGAGGCCGCGCCGGTCCATCCCGAGGTGCCTACGAGGAGGTAGGTGCCGGGCACGGTGGCTGTGTACCGGGAGGGGTTGACCGTGTTGGAGTGGCCGCCGTCGCTGTCGAGGATGGTGGTGTCGATGGTGAGGCTGGTCCATGTCGCGGTGGGCACGGACTGCGAGGTGGCCTGGTAGCCGGAGAAGACCGGCGGTCCGGTGAGGAAGCTCGCGGTGTACTGGACGTTGGCGTTCCACAAGGCGCCGGTGATGAACTGGCCGGGGCTGACAGTCGCCGCGGACGGCACGGTACGGGCCACGGCTCACCTCCACAGGGTGGTGGGGCCACAGTGGCCCGGTGGTTCAGTAAGCGAACGCGACGGAGTCGAAGCGGTCGACGGTGTCCCACGTGGTCGGGTCGGTGGTTCCGGCCGGGAGCGGCTCGCACACTGTGTCGCCTGCGCCGTGGGTCTTGGTGGTGGCCGCGGTGAGCGTGATGGTCGCGGTGGTCCAGCCGGGGCTGGTCGCCCCGACCGCCGAGACGGTGACGGTCTCCTGATTGGGCGTGCCCTGGCCGAGGAGGAGCTGCTGGCCGGGGGCGAGTTGGGTGGCGAGGGGGTTGGTGGTGTCCGCCGAGGCGTTCACGGTGATGACCGCGGCGCCGGCGGAGATGGCCGTCGCGAGGGTGGTGTGCCAGCTGGCGAAGGCGGCGTAGGGGGTGATGTCGGCCGGGGAGCACTGGAGGGTCCAGGTGGCGTCGCCCTGGTCGTCCGTGCCGATCTGGATCTGCTCGATGAAGCAGTCCACGGTGATGGGCGCGGCCGGTGCGGGCGGGCGGCGCATCACCCGTACCCGCATGCCGAGTTCCAGCGACAGGCATACCGGCCACAGGGCCGGGTTCGCGGACGGGTGGAGCCGGAGTGCGGAGATGCGGGTGGCGGGGTTCTTGTACCGGGACAGGAGGTATCCGGCGGCGTCCTGGCATTCAAGCGCGGATGCACTGTTGATGGATCTCGTGAGGGTACGCGGGAAGTAGTTCGTGACGGAGGCGGCATCTTGGGCGTAGAAGTTCTGGTTGCTGCTGCTCTGGGTGACGGTGACCTGGTTGGACAGGTGGGTGGCGTCGTGGTCGAGCTGGCATTCCTCATACGGCCATTCGCCCAGGTCCGTGCGCTCTCCGAAGACATAGGCCGGGGTGAGGGAGTTGTAGCGGGCCGCGCGGCTCTTGAAGGTCACGGTCCCGGTGCGGTCGACGTAGTGCTCGCCGTTCTCCGTGTCGACCACCGCTTGCAGGGCGGAGAGGGCGTCCTGTCCGCCGGTGGCCATCGGGCCCATGCTGGTGGTCAGCCCCGCCTGGATGGAGGAGATGCCGGCGTATCCGGCGTAGCGCAGGATCCTCTGGTAGCGGGCGTCGGTGGATTCTCCCGCGCACGCTGATCTCCAGGCTGCGTACAAGTTGGTGCAGTCGGTGCCTGTCAGGGCTGTGGGGAATTCGGCGACGAAGGACAGGTCGCCTTTGTATTGCCATGCGCTGCCGTTGCCGGTGGTGGGGTCGATCCAGCCGCCTACGGAGTCGGAGACCAGGCCGGCGGGTTCGCTGGTGGGGTCGATGCCGGTCCAGTAGGCGGTGCCGCCGTCGAGGCTGATGAGGAGCTGCGCGGCGGCGTGGCTGTAGCTGGCGATGGCCAGGTGCCAGTTGGAGTCGGTGACCGGGGTGGTCGAGGGCTGGTAGGCGGAGGTGTTGTTGGTGGGGCCGCCCATGACCATTTGCAGGAGTCCGCTGGCGTCGATCTTCCAGTACAGGGTCGACCCGCCTCCGGCGTGCAGGTCGAAGCAGGACCAGAGCACGGACATGGCGGTGCCGCTGGGGGTGGGGCCGGTGTAGCGGAAGGCGAACATCCGCGTCCAGCTGCCGCCGGCCGCGGCCGGTCCTTTGATGCCTGCGGATGTCAGGCTGAGGAAGGATGCCGCGCTGATGAGGTTCGTGCCGGGGTTGGGGTTGCTGACGGTGACCACGGTCCCGCTGCTGCCGGTGTAGGTGCCGGTGCCCGAGGCCGCGGTGATCTGGTTGCCGGACGTCAGGGAGCCGGCCCCGGCTTTGGAGACGCCGATCTGTGCGGGCGGGTACGTGCCTGTGGTGTCTGCGAACGCCGTGACACTCTGCGGGTCATCCAATTTGTATAGGAAACGGGGGTTGTGGCTGGTGATCTCTTCGGTGAGCGGCTCGGCGAGCTTCACCTGGGAGAGCAGGGAGATCGCGTCGACGCAGACGGGTTCGACGGTGCCGTAGGTGCCGTTGAAGTTCCAGCGGGAGGGCCAGCGTTCCACGAAACCGGCGTAGAGCGGATACCAGACCCCAGGGGGAACCCAGGTGCCGGC
>NZ_JBFBBD010000133.1:0-8472 GCF_040689515.1 Streptomyces sp. NPDC051173 | reverse complement strand
CCACGACGAACCGGGACCTGCTACCGGGCACTCCGGTGTCTACCCGGACGGGACTTCCACCCGCGAGCCTGAACCAGCTTTCAGGACGCAACATGCGATCACTGTAGGCCGTTCCCACCCACCTCACAGAGCCGCTCCCGAGGCGTCCGACTAGACTCGGGGGCGGTCCGTACCCCCTCTCTCCGACCGAGGAGCACGCTCGTGCTTGAGGCAGTCTTCACCACCCTGCTCGTGCTGGTCGCCGTCGGCGTGCTCGCCTTCGCCGGGCTGACCTGGAAGAAGCTCTACCAGGGCCAGCGCTGACCCTGGGCAGCTGACCGTTCTCCCTCACCGTCTCCTACAGATCGTCTGAGCCCATGATCGAGATTCCGTCCGACCTCCACCCGGACCTCGTGCCCCTCGTCTTCCTCCTCGGCAAGTGGGAGGGGGCCGGCGTCGCCGACTTCCCCGGCTCCGAGAAGTGCAACTTCGGGCAGGAAGTCACCTTCACGCACGACGGCCGTGACTTCCTGGAGTACACGTCGCACAGCTGGGTGCTCGACGGCGAGGGCAAGATGGTCCGCCCGCTGGAGACCGAGAGCGGCTACTGGCGGATCGGCAAGGACCGCAAGGTCGAGATCGTCATGATCCGCGACCAGGGCGTCGCCGAGGTCTGGTACGGCGAGCTGGCCGACCAGAAGCCGCAGATCGACCTGGCGACGGACGCCGTCGCCCGCACCGCGGCCGCCGGTCCGTACACGGGCGGCAAGCGCCTCTACGGCTACGTCAAGGGCGACCTGATGTGGGTCGGCGAGAAGGCCACCCCCGAGGTGCCGCTGCGCCCCTACATGTCGGCGCACCTGAAGAAGATCGCCGACCTCCAGGAGTGGGCCGCGAGCCTGCCCGACGACATGCCGGACGGCGTCGCCTTCTTCAACCAGGACGGCACGCCCTACACCGGCTGAGCACGACCCGTACGACTCGAAGAAGCGCCCCGCGGGGGAAGCCGGTCGAAGTCCGGCGCTGACCCGCAACGGTAGGCGGAGGGCCCCCTCGGGGCCTTCCGCGAGCCCGACCACCCGCGGCGGCGTCAGCTCCTGACAACTCGCCGTGGACTGCGAGGGGACACCCGGGCGCACCCTCGTCCCGGGCCGCTCCTCGGTACGTACGGAAGCGGCCCGAGCCGAAGGCGTGCCCCCGTGGCGACCACCCTCCAGGCCACCGTGACCACCGGCGGTCCACCGCCACCCCGGCGGCTGCCGCTGCCGCCCCTGCTGGCCGGGCTGGGCGCGGCCCTGCTCGTCTCCCTCGTGTGCGCGGTCGGCCTCGGCGCGGCCGGCATCACCTGGGGCGAGACGTTCCGCTTCCTGCGGGCCGGGCTGACCGGCGGGACCATCACGCCGGACCAGGTCTCCGCCTACACCATCGTGTGGGAGCTGCGCTTCCCGCGCGCCCTGCTGGCCGCCGTCGTCGGCGCGGGGCTCTCCGCCGTGGGCGTGGCCGTGCAGGCCATGGTCCGCAACGCGCTCGCCGACCCCTTCGTCCTCGGCATCTCCTCGGGCGCGGCCGTCGGCGCCAACGCCGTGCTGCTCTTCGGGGCGCTGGGCTCCCTGGGCGTCTGGGCGCTCTCCAGCGCCGCCTTCGCCTCGGCGCTCGCCGCGATGCTGCTCGTCTACCTCGCCGCCCGCACCCCGCAGGGCCTGACCCCGCTGCGGCTGGTGCTGACGGGCTCCGCGATGTACTACGGCTTCTCGGCCGTCACCACCCTGATGGTCTTCAGCGCCGACCGCGGCGAGGCCGCCCGCTCGGCCATGATGTGGCTGCTCGGCAGCCTGGCGGGCGCCACCTGGGCGTCCGTGCCGATCGCCGCCGCGGTCGTACTGGCCGGGCTCGGGTATCTGCTGTGGACGGCGCGCGGCCTCAACGCCCTGGCCATGGGCGACGAGACGGCCGCCGCGCTCGGCGTCGACCCCGACCGGCTGCGCCGCAAGCTGTTCGTCGTCGCGGCCGCCGTCACCGGTGCCGTCGTCGCCGTCAGCGGCGCGATCGGCTTCGTCGGCCTGATGGTCCCGCACATCACCCGCATGCTCGTCGGCGCCGACCACCGCCGGGTGCTGGCCGTGGCCCCGCTGCTGGGCGCGGTGCTGCTGGTGTGGGTCGACATCGTCTCCCGGCTGCTGCTGGCGCCCGTGGAGCTGCCGGTCGGCGTCATCACCGCGATCGTCGGCGTGCCCTGCTTCGTGCTGCTCATGCGCCGCCGCGGCTACACCTTCGGAGGGGCCTGAGCATGCGTGTCGACATCGAGGACCTGTCGGTCGAGGTCGCCGGCGCCCGCCTCGTGGCGGACATCGCGCTGCGGGCGGAGTCCGGGCGGTTCGTGGGCCTGGTCGGCCCCAACGGCAGCGGCAAGTCCACCCTGTTGCGCTGCGTCTATCGCGCGCTGCGCCCGGCCACGGGCACCGTACGGCTGGACGGCGACGACCTGCACGCGCTGACCGCCCGCGAGGGCGCCCGGCGGCTGGCGGCGCTGCCGCAGGAGTCGGCGAGCGAGTTCGACTTCACCGTCGCGGAGATCGTCGCGATGGGCCGGCTGCCGCACCAGGGCGCCGCCGCACGGGCCACCGCCGAGGACGGCGCGGTGTGCGCGGCGGCCCTGGAGCGGGTCGGCGCGGGCCACCTCGCCGGGCGCGCCTTCCCCACCCTGTCGGGCGGCGAGAAGCAGCGCGTGCTGATCGCCCGCGCCCTGGCCCAGCAGCCGAAGGTGCTGGTCCTGGACGAGCCCACCAACCACCTGGACATCGCCCAGCAGCTGGAGGTCCTCTCGCTCGTGCGCGGCGCGGGGCTGACGGTCCTGGCCGCGCTGCACGACCTGAACCTCGCCGCCACGCACTGCGACGCGCTGTACGTCATCGCGGGCGGCCGCATCGTCGTGTCCGGCCCACCGGACGCGGTGCTGACCGCCGAGCTGCTGGCCGACGTCTTCGGCGTACGGGCCCACCGCGTGCCGCACCCCGAGTCCGGCGCCACGCGCCTGCTCTTCGACCGCCTCCCGACCCCGTAAGGACCCGCCCCATGCGTGCTCTGCGCACCGCCGTCGCCCTGCTCGCCGCCCTGGCCCTCGCGGGCTGCGGAGCGAAGGTCTCGGACGCCCCCGCCGAGGAGAAGGCCTCCGGCCACTACCCCGTGACCGTGGAGAACTGCGGGGTGAAGACGACGTACGACAAGGCCCCGCAGCGGGTGGTCACCAACGACGTCGGCATCGCGGAGATCATGTTCGCCCTCGGCCTGGAGGACCACATGGCGGGCTATGTGGCGCCCGACTACAAGGGCGACCGCCGGGGGTCCGTGCCGTGGGCCGACGGCTACAAGAAGGTGAAGTGGCTGTCCAAGAAGGAGATCACCAAGGAGCTCGTCCTGGACGCCAAGGCCGACCTGGTCTTCGCGGGCTGGAACTACGGCTTCGGCGAGGGCAACGGCTTCACCCCGGCCGCCCTGAAGAAGCTCGGCGTCGGCTCGTACGTCCTGACCGAGTCCTGCCACAACGGCACGGGCGGCTCGCGTGGCGTGATGCCGCCGCTGGAGGCGCTCTACGCCGACCTGGCGACGCTGGGCAAGATCTTCGACGTGGAGGACCGGGCCCGCGAGCTGACCGCCGGCTTCAGGAAGCAGGTCGCGGACGCACGGGCGCAGGTGCCGGCGGACGGCCCGAAGCCCAAGGTCTTCCTCTACGACAGCGGCCAGGACAAGCCCACCACCGCGGGCGCCTACGCCGGCCCGCACGACATCATCACCAAGGCCGGCGGCGACCACGTGATGAAGGACCTCAAGGACTCCTGGACGCAGGTCAGCTGGGAGACGGTCGTGGACCGCGACCCCGACGTCATCGTGATCAACAACTACGGGGACGTGAGCGCGGAGCAGAAGAAGCGCTTCCTGAAGTCCTACGGCCCGCTGGCGAACGTCTCCGCCGTCAAGAACGACCGCATCTTCGTCCTCGACTACGTCGACCTCGTCGAGAGCCCGCGCAACCCCGCGGCCATCGCGGCGCTCGCCGGCTTCCTCAAGGGGGTCCGCAATGCCTGACGCTGCCTAGACTGGTGGCGTGGTGGACACCGACTGGCAGAGCAACCTCCGTAAGCGCGGCTACCGGCTGACGCCGCAGCGCCAGCTCGTCCTGGAAGCGGTCGACCGGCTGGAGCACGCGACGCCGGACGACATCCTCACCGAGGTCCGGCGCACGGCCGGCGGGGTCAACATCTCCACGGTCTACCGGACCCTGGAGCTGCTGGAGGAGCTCGGCCTGGTCAGCCACGCCCACCTCGGGCACGGCGCGCCGACCTACCACCTCGCCGACCGGCACCACCACATACACCTCGTCTGCCGCGACTGCACGACCGTGATCGAGGCCGACCTGTCCGTGGCCGAGCCGTTCACCGCGCGGCTGCGCGAGACCTTCGGCTTCGACACCGACATGAAGCACTTCGCGATCTTCGGCCGGTGCGCCGACTGCTCCTCGAAGGCAGCCGCCGACGGGTCGTAGGCTTGTGCGCATGCTGCGTCATTCGAAAGCCAGCCCGCTGCTCTCGCTGCCCGGCGCCGTCGCCGCCGAGGCTCCCGACGAGGGCGTCGCCGCGCACTACGGCGACCTCTTCCGCGAGCAGCGCACGCTCGCCGGAGGGTCCGGTCTCGTCGACCTCTCGCACCGCGGCGTCGTCACCGTCACCGGCTCCGACCGGCTGAGCTGGCTGCACCTGCTCATCACCCAGCACGTGACCGACCTCCCCGCCGGGCAGGCCACGGAGGCGCTGGTCCTCTCCGCCAACGGCCACATCGAGCACGCGCTCTATCTGGTGGACGACGGCGAGACGACCTGGGCCCACGTCGAGCCCGGCACCCAGGGCGACCTCATCGCCTATCTGGAGAGCATGAAGTTCTTCTACCGCGTCGAGGTCGCCGACCGCACGGACGACTTCGCCGTCGTCCACCTGCCCGCGGGCTCCATCACCGAGGTCCCCGAGGGTGTGCGGGTGCGCGAGACGGCGCACGGGCGCGATCTCTTCCTGCCGCGCGCGCGCCTGGCGGAATTCGCCGCCGCGCACGGCCCGGTGGCAGGCGTGCTCGCCTACGAGGCGCTGCGCGTCGAGGGCCACCGCCCCCGCCTGGGCCTGGAGACCGACCACCGCACCATCCCGCACGAACTGGGCTGGATCGGCACCGCCGTCCACCTCCAGAAGGGCTGCTACCGCGGCCAGGAGACGGTCGCCCGCGTCCACAACCTGGGGAAACCGCCGCGCCGCCTGGTCTTCCTGCACCTCGACGGCAGCGAGGTCTCCCTCCCCGCCCACGGCACGCCGGTCCGCCTGGCCGCGGACGGCCCCGAGGGCCGCCAGCTCGGCTTCATCACGACGGCGGCCCGGCATCATGAGCTGGGGCCGATCGCGCTGGCGCTGGTGAAGCGGAATGTTGCGACGGATGCGGCGCTGCTCGTGGGCGAGGCGATGGCGGCTTCGCAGGAAGTGGTGGTCGAGCCGTAGCGCTGGCTGCTTGTCCGCGCCTGCGGCGGGCGGCCTCAAGCCCGTCCGGCGTTTGAGGACGCGCCCGTTGGGGGCACCTCCCAGCGGTAGCTGGGGGAGCTCCCGCCGCAGGCGGCAACGGACCTGTACGTCGGGGTCTGGGGCAGCGCCCCAGTTTCGGGAAGGGGCGGGGTGGGGGAAAGCCCGCCGCAGGCGCCAGCAACCCGCACCCGGGGGCCCAGGGAAGGCGGCAACCCTCCCTAGACCTCCACCAGCACCGTGAACGGGCCATCGTTCGTCAGCGCCACCTTCATGTCCGCCCCGAAACGCCCCGTCTCCACACGCGCCCCCAACTCACGAAGCTGAGAAACGACCGCCTCCACGAGCGGCTCGGCCACAGAGCCAGGCGCAGCGGCGTTCCACGTAGGCCGCCGCCCCTTCCGCGCGTCACCGTAGAGAGTGAACTGGGAGATCACCAGCAGCGGCGCTCCCACGTCCGAACAGGACTTCTCGTCCGACAGGATCCGCAGGGACCACAGCTTGCGGGCGAGCTGTGCCGCCTTCTCCGCCGTGTCCTCATGCGTCACTCCGACAAGCACGCACAGGCCCTGTCCGATGATCTCGCCGACGGTCTCGCCGCCCACGACGACGCTCGCTCCGTCCACCCTCTGCACCACTGCACGCATACGGACCATGATGCCCTGCGTCCATCCAGGGCCGTTCGGGTGGAGAGACCCTGCGCCCGGGCATCACACAGTGGCACGATGCGTGCAGGCGGTGTTCGTACGGGCGACGTGCCCCGGACGCGCGCCGCCCGAGGGGAACGGAAAGCGCATGACCACACCCATTGAGGACGGTCCCATGCTCAAGACAGCGGACGGCCTGCACCCGAGGCCGCCGAGCCAGCGCGCCGGGCGGCTGGCGGACGTCCCCGCGCGGGAGCTGGGCGAGCTGAGCCTGGCGGAGCTGCGCGTGCTGCGCCGGGACGCGCAGCGGGACGAGGCGGATCTCAGCTACGTACGGCGCCTCCTCCAGGGCCGCGTCGACATCCTGCGGGCCGAGCTGGCGCGGCGTGCCTCGCCGGGGGCCCCGGTCATGGCGCGGCTCGTCGTGGAGCGGCTGTCGGAGATCCTCGCGGACGGGCCCTCCGCCCAGCGCTCCTCCGCCCGCCACGTGACGCTGGGGACCCCGCACAGCGAGGAGTCCCGGCGGCTCGCCGAGGACATGCTGGCCGAGGTGGAACTCTCCGACCTGGGTGCCCGCACCGATCCCGAACTGCTGAGCGGGATGCGGCGCCTGGAGACGTACGAACGGCAGGTGTCCGTGCGCCGCCAGGCGCTTCAGCGGACGGCGGACGATTGCAGTGCGGAGATCGCTCGCCGGTATCGCGAGGGGGAGGCGCAGGTCGACGACCTCCTGTCGTGACCCACTGCCGTGGGGTGGCCTCAATCGCCGGCCGGGCTTTGGTGGTGGCTGGACCGGGGGCGGGACCTCCGGGCTGAGGACCTGGAACGCGGTGCGAGGCGCCGTGAGGCGCATTGTGTGCCGTGACAACGCACCGCGTTCCAGAACCCCACCCTCCGGCCCCACCCCCTCCGCCGGTGGGTGACGTCAGGGTCGGGGTGCGCCGTTCTTTTCTTTTCCGCCGGGCGCGCGAAATTCAGCCCGTTGGGGGCACCTCCCAGCGGTAGCTGGGGGAGCTCCCGCCGCAGGCGGCAACGGACCCGCAGCTCGGGGTCTGGGGCAGCGTCCCAGTTTCGGGAAGGGGCGGGGTAGGGGAAGAAGCCCGCCGCAGGCGCCCACCGACCCGCACCCGGGGGTCTGGGGCACGCGCCCCAGTTCGGGGAGAAGCGGGCCGGGGCGGTGGCCCTGGCCGACCTGCGGCTGCGCACGGCGCGCCGGCCCTGGTGCCCCGACATCTTCTGACGGCCCCCGGAAGATCACCCTTGACCTCAAGCGAACTTGAGGTACCAAGCTTCTGGTCATCAGCCCGCCGGTACCGCACCGGCACGGATCCTCGGGGGACCCCATGTTCGAGAACACCTACCGCCTCGCCGTCGTCATCGCCTCCACCCGCGAGGGCCGCTTCGCGACCACCATCTCCAAGTGGTTCGAGGCGCGGCTCGCGGAGCGCGGCGATGTCGAAGTTGACGTCATCGACCTCGCCGAGCACCCGCTGCCGATGCACCTCTCCAAGGAACTGTCCCCCGAGGACGCCGCGGCGCTCGGCGCGGTGACCCCGCGGCTGGAGCGGGCCGACGCCTTCGTGATCCTCACACCGGAGTACAACCACAGCTACCCCGCACCCCTGAAGAACCTCATCGACTGGCACTACTCGCAGTGGCGCGCCAAGCCGGTGGCGTTCGTCTCGTACGGCGGCCTCTCCGGCGGCCTGCGCTCCGTGGCCCACCTGCGCCCGGTCTTCTCGGAGCTGCACGCGGTGACCATCCGCGAGACGGTCAGCTTCCACAGCCCCTGGGGCAAGTTCGACGAGGACGGCGCCCACGTGGACGCGACGGCCGGCGACGGGGCGGCCGGGGCGGCGAAGGTGATGCTCGACCAGTTGGCGTGGTGGGCGGTCTCGCTTCGCGAGGCGCGTTCGAAGCGGCCGTATGGGGCGTGAGGCCGCTGTCGTCTGCGGGTCTGCGTGCGCCTGGGGTGGGGTGGCCTCAATCGCCGGCCGGGCTGGGTTGGTGGCTGGACCGGGGGCGGGACCTCCGGGCTGAGGACCTGGAACGCGGTGCATGGCGCCGCCCTACGCTTTGAGTGCCCCGACAACGCACCGCGTTCCAGAACCCCACCCTCCGGCCCCACCCCCTCCGCCGGAGAGCAAGTTAAAGGCCGGTGGGTGCGCTTCTCTTCTTTTCCGCCGGCCACGCCGTCCTTTTCTTTTCAGCCCGTTGGGGGCACCTCCCAGCGGTAGCTGGGGGAGTTTGAGGACAGCGCGCGAAGCGTGCTTCGGGGGTCTGGGGGCTTGCCC
>NZ_JBFBBD010000132.1:0-8735 GCF_040689515.1 Streptomyces sp. NPDC051173 | reverse complement strand
AGTACGCCCAGTACGAGGGCTTCCGGCCGGCACGCCGAGAGCACGCACCGGACGCCGCTCCTTCCCCACGGAGATCCATCAGACACCCCTTAGCCCCCGACAGGGAAGAGGTTCTCGTGCCATCCGAGCAAGCCGAACCGATGCGTCCCGTGTTCACCTGCGTGGCCTGCGGGTGCGTCTATATGCCGCCCAAGAGCATGGCGTACCCGCACCTGGGCCTGACCGCCTCCCCGCTCCACTGCGGTGAGGCGGCCTGCCGGCGGGCCGTCGCGCAGTTGCCCCGGCAGCTCCAGGCGCTCTGTGCCAAGGCCGCCTGGTCCCAGGCGAAGACGTGGACGGCCAAGACCCCCACGCCCGCCACGGCCCACCCCCGACATCGCCCCCGCCCGGCCTCCCGCCCGGAGGGCAGCCGCTCGAAGCTGCGCTGAGGGGGTGCGGCCGGCGCGTCAGACGTCGGCGTAGCGCTTGAAGTCCGTCGTGTCGACGGTCCACGGGCCGAAGGGCACCTCGGCACCGGACTGGGCGACGACGTCCTGACCGGGATGCGTGGTCACCAACTGGGCGTTGAGCTGCCGCACGACGCGGGTGGCGATCGCCTCGTGCCGCTTGACCGGGCTCGTCATGACGACGACCCCCGCCGCCCCGATCTCGACCGCCCACGCCCCCGGCATGCGTTCGGCGACGGGCCGGAGCTCCTCGGCGATCCGCCGCATGCGTGCGTAGGTCTGCGGATCCACGGCTCCGGTCACGCTGTTCTCCTGGTCACTCGTACCCGTCGTGACGCCTCGATCGCACAAGGGCCGTATCCCCTCCGGCTCCGCCCCGCACCACGCCTCAGAACAGCTGCCCCTGCCCCTCCATGTCCGGTTCCTCCGGGTCGAAGAGGCGGGGTTCCGTGGAGAGGAGGGGGGCCGAGCGGCGGGAGCCGGGGCAGGAGATGAGGTCGTACGAGGCGCGGCGGCCCGGGGGGTCGTGGCGGGCGAAGCGACCGCCGACGACGGCGATCTCCCGGGAGCAGACGGGGCACGTGCGGCGCGGAGAGGACATCCGGCCATTTTCCCTCACCCGACGGGCGCTGGTCCCCGGTCCGCGCAGAAGGGTCAGGAGGGTCAAGAGGGTCAGGAGGAGTCAGGAGGGTCGGAAAGATCAGAAGGACTCGCTCGGCACGTACGTCCCCCACACCTCCCGCAGCGCCCCGCACACCTCCCCCACCGTCGCCCGCTCCCTGAGCGCGGTCTTCATGGGAGGCAGGACGTTGTCCGTGCCCGCGGCCGCCTCCTTCAGGCGGGCCAGGGCGTCCTCCACCGCCCGCGTGTCGCGGGCGGCGCGCAGCCGCCGCAAGCGCTCCACCTGCTGCGCCTCGATCGCGGGGTCGACGCGGAGCGGCTCGTACGGCTCCTCCTCGTCCAGCCGGTAGCGGTTGACGCCGACGACGACGCGCTCGCCGCTGTCGGTCTCCTGGGCGATGCGGTACGCGTTGCGTTCGATCTCGGCCTTCTGGAAGCCCTCCTCGATGGCGGCGACCGCCCCGCCCCGGTCCGCCACCCGCCGCATGAGGTCGAGCGCCGCCGCCTCGACCGTGTCGGTGAGCGACTCCACCGCGTAACTGCCGGCGAAGGGGTCGACCGTGGCGGTCACGTCCGTCTCGTGGGCCAGGACCTGCTGGGTGCGCAGGGCCAGCCGGGCGGACTTGTCGGTGGGCAGGGCGATGGCCTCGTCGAAGGCGTTGGTGTGCAGCGACTGGGTGCCGCCGAGCACCGCCGCCAGGCCCTGCACGGCGACCCGTACGAGATTGAGCTCCGGCTGCTGCGCGGTCAGCTGGACGCCCGCGGTCTGCGTGTGGAAGCGCAGCATCAGCGACTTGGGGTCGCGCGCGCCGAACTCCTCGCGCATCACCCGCGCCCAGATCCGCCGCGCCGCGCGGAACTTCGCGACCTCCTCCAGGAACGTGGTCCGCGCGACGAAGAAGAACGACAGCCGGGGCGCGAACGCGTCGACGTCCAGACCCGCGGCGACGGCGGTGCGGACGTACTCGATGCCGTCGGCCAGCGTGAACGCGATCTCCTGCACGGGCGAGGCACCGGCCTCGGCCATGTGATAGCCGGAGATCGAGATCGTGTTCCACCGGGGCAGCGCCTCCCCGCAGTAGCGGAAGGTGTCCGCGACGAGCCGCAGCGACGGCTGCGGCGGGAAGATGTACGTGCCGCGGGCGATGTACTCCTTGAGGATGTCGTTCTGCACGGTGCCGGTGAGGCGCCCGGCCGGCACGCCCTGCTCCTCGGCCACCAGCTCGTACAGCAGCAGGAGCGGCGCGGCGGGCGCGTTGATGGTCATCGACGTGGAGACCTTGTCGAGCGGGATGCCGTCGAAGAGCACCCGCATGTCCTCGACCGAGTCGATCGCGACCCCGACCTTGCCGACCTCGCCGCTCGCCAGGGGCGAGTCGGAGTCGTGGCCCATCTGCGTGGGCAGGTCGAAGGCGACGGACAGGCCCATGGTGCCGTGCTCGATGAGCCGCCGGTAGCGGGCGTTGGACTCGGCGGCGGTGCCGAACCCCGCGTACTGCCGCATCGTCCAGGGGCGGCCGGTGTACATCGTGGGGTGGACGCCGCGCGTGAAGGGGTAGGCGCCGGGGGCGCCGAGCCGCTCGGCGGGATCCCAGCCGGTGAGGGCGTCGGGGCCGTAGACCGCCTCGACGGGGAGTCCGGACTCGGTCGACCGCGTGCTGCTGCTCTCCGGCTCGCGCGCCATGGGTGCCGCCTCCCGCTGCTCGTCAGGCCGTGCGGTGTCCTTACAGGTACGTACAGGATGCTCCGCCGGACGGCGAAGGGGCAGCACCGGCGCGGCGCGTGGGGTGACGGCGGCGCAGTGGGATGTGGGGCGGGGTGTGGGGGGGCGCGGGCAGAGCCGGGGGAAGAGCCCCGCCCGCGCCGGTGCGCCGAGCCGACGGTATGGGGGGAACTCCGGCTCGTGCGCGGCCGATGACCAGTCGGCACACTTCCTACAGCGCCGCCGGCGCGAAAAACGTCACAGTAATCGTCACAGCAATCGTCACAGCAGGGGACGGAGCGGGGCGGCGAGCGGGTCCGGGAGCGCCTTCGAGAGCAGGAGCGGGGAGGTGCCGAGGACGGACGGGACGATCGGAACGGACCGGCCGCGGTGGCCGTCGCTCTTGCCGTCGCCGCCCTTGGTGTCGTTCCCGCCCTGGTCGCCGCCACTGGTGACGCCCTTGCCGGCGCCGTCCGCCGCGTGGCGCTCGCAGTACTCGCGCAGGGCGTCCGCGCTGCCGGCACCCGCGAAGCGCTCCAGGTCGCGGAGGTCGTGCTCGTCGACGTCCTGGCCGCTGCGCTGCTGCGCGGCGAGGAAGTCGCGGCAGAGCCGGGCGGCCCAGACCGTGCCGCCCTTGGCGGGGTCGGCGTCGTCGCCGTCGCGGTCCTGGCCGCCGTCGTGGCCGGGCGACGCCGAGGGGGTGCCCCCGGGTCCGTCCTCCTTGCCGCCGTGCCCGGCGGTGGCACCGCCGCCGGTCGGCGCCGGGGCGTGCGGCGCGCCGCTCCTGCGGGAGTCGCCGCCCTTGCCGCCGGGCGACGGCGAGGCGCTGGGCCTGCCGGACGGGGGCAGCGGCGTCTCCATGCCGGTGTCGTCGAGGGCGGAGACGCTGGCGCTGGTCTCGGGCTCACCGGCCGTACGGCCGAAGGGCGCCGAGAGCACGCCCGTACCTGCGGCGACGGCGACCCCGCCCAGCGCGCACCCGGCGACGGTCATGGCGAGGGCGACCTTCACGGGCCGCCACCGGCCGAACAGGCCCCGCGCCTTGTCGGCCACGCCGATGCGGACGACCGGGGCGCGGTGGTTGACGCGCGTAGGAGGCGTAGGAGGAGTGGAGCCCGCCGCGTCGGCGAGGGAGCGCGCGCTCACACCTGACGCTCCGTCAACTACGGGAGAGCCGGGTATGAGCCCGTGTGCGGCCTTCGGTGCGGCCGCGAGACCGTGGCCCGCGCCCGGCGCGCCCGACACGTCCGGCCGCGCGGCCGAGGCGTGCTCGCCGGGCGCCGTCGCGGGCGCGGCCTCCTCCGCGAAGGCGTGCGCCTCGCGCGTCCGTTCCGCGCGTGCCGTGCGGAACGCCGCCAGGGCCGCCTCCTCGCCCGGCAGGGCGTGGTCCGGCCGGGCCGGCTCCGGGGCCAGGGAACGCAGGAGCGCCGCCAGCCGCAGCTCCGCCTCCGGGCCCGCCGAAGGCGACTGCGCAGGCGCGAGCAGACGCTCCACGGCGTCGTCATCCAGCCAGTCGTGGCGGTGGTCGTCGGCCATCACATGTCCTTCTGCGTCCGCGTACGCAATTGCGTCACACCGGCAGAAGCATTCGCTCCGGTGTGTGACGGTTGTGCCTGCCGCTGCCCGGGGAGGGCGTCGGGCGCCGTCACCAGTTCGGCGAGCCGCCGCAGGCCCCGGTGGGCGGCGGTACGGACCGCGCCCGGCCGCTTGCCGAGGACCCCGGCGGCGCTCTTGGCGTCGAGCCCGACGACCACCCGCAGCACGACGGCCTCCGCCTGGTCCTGCGGCAGCTGGGCTATGAGCGCGAAGGTGTGGTCCGTGCCGAGCGACTCCAGGGCCTCCCCGGCGGTGTCCGCGTCGGCCGCGCGGCCCGCGAGTTCGCTCTCGTCGCCGCCGATGGCCGGGCGCCGGCCGCGCATCCGTATGTGGTCGAGCGCGCGGTTGCGGGCGATCCGTGCCGCCCAGCCGCGGAAGCGGTCCGCGTCCCCGGTGAACCGCTGCAGATCGCGGGCGATCTGGAGCCACGCCTCGGATGCCACGTCCTCCGCCTCGGCGTCCCCGACGAGGGTGCGCAGATAGCCGAGCAGGCGGGGATGGACCGTTCGGTAGACGGTGCGGAACGCCGTCTCGTCCCCGCTCTGCGCCGCGCGCACCGCGGCGGTCAGCTCAGTGTCGTCCCCCTGCACACCCTCATCCTGCCCCACTGGGAGAATCCTCGGCTCAGTGGCCGGCCGGGCCGTTGCCGTAAGGATTCTGCGGTGGGCCGCCCCAGCCGCCCGCCGCCGGACCGGGCTGCGCGGGCGGATAGGCCGGGGCGCCGTACGGCATCCCGGGCACCGGACCGGCCGCCGGACCCGCCATCGGCACGCCCATCGGGCCCATCGGCGCCACTGGCCCCATGGGTCCCATCGGACCCATCGGCGCGGGGCCCATGAGGGCGCGCTGCTCCTGGAGCCGCGCCAGCTGCCGCACCACGAAGATCGCGAGGACGCCCGCGGCCGCCGTCAGCAGGGCGGCGAAGGACGAGAGGTTGGCGGCGGACTTCAGGGTGTCGACATCGCTCTCCCAGGTGGAGCCGTCATAGCCGTGCGTCCGGAGCCGGGCGCTGGCGGTGGCGGCCGTGACGGACGCGATCGTGTTCAGGGCGAACGAGCCGATCCACAGGCACCACCAGGTGTTCAGCAGTCCCTTGGGCGCGCTCTGCGGGCCGGCCGGGGCGCTGGCCCGGTAGATGTCGTTGACGATCTGCTTGGGGAACCAGAGGTTGACCACGGGCGTGAACCACGCGCCCGCCGCCCAGCCGGTGCCCATGCGGTGCGTACCCGGGGCGAAGAGCTCGGCGTTGAGCCGCGCCCGCCGGAACCACACGGCCCACAGCGCGGAGGTCGCGGCGAGCGCCAGGAAGTAGACCAGCTGCGTCCCGAGGACGAAGCTGTCCGCGCTGTTGGCGTCGTCCACCACGCTGCCGCTGACGCCGTCGTCGATGACGGCCTGGATCGCCGAGCGCTGCTCCACGCGCGCCCAGAAGACGAACAGCAGGACCACCACGCACACCGACAGCAGCACGCTGAGCGCGATCCGCAGACCGCGCCGCAGGTCCGCGGCACCGACGGGCATCGCGGCGGCGTACGGATACGGCGGCGCCGGCGGCATCCCCATCGGCGGGGCCGGCTGCTGCTGGTACGCGCCGCAGGCGGCGCAGCGGCCGTCCGGACCGACGGCGGCAGCGCGGCATCGACCGCACGGATACATTTCTCAGACCCCCTGGGGACGTGGCCGGACTCAATCGATACCCCCCGGTTCCCCGGCCACCGGGACCGAACGGGAGAGCGGCGCCGCCTCGGGCGCGGACCCGCACGTTACGGGCAGGGGCCCGGCCTCGTCCAGAAACGGCCCCCACCTCACCGGTATGACAGTGTGACGGATTTACGGGCCGCGGCGCTGTAGGTAGTGCGGGCCCCACCAGGGTCCGCACCGGACGACGGTGGGAGCCTCTCCTGTGGGGGGTGGCGGCTCCTGCCGTCGTCCGTACTTGCGCATGGGGCTGCGCGCGCCTTTCTTTTTCCCCAGCCCCGCCCCTTCCCGAACTGGGGCTCGTGCCCCAGACCCCCGACTGCGGGCCGGTTGCCGCCTGCGGCGGGAGCGCCCTGCGGGCGCGTCCTCAAACGCCGGACGGGCTGAAATCAGCCCGCGTCTGGCGGCAATGGACCCGCGCCCACAGCCGCTACGCGGCGTCAGCCGCGGACGCGTCCTTGACCGTGATCGTCAGATCGTTCGTCACCGTGAAGTACGGCCGCAGCCGTACCTCGCCCCGCGCCGCCGCCGGGAACGTGTCGATGCCCTTGCGGTCGGCGAAGTCGCCCTCGACGCGGCCGACGCGTACGAGGGACGCGCCGGAAGCGGGGCGCGCCCACAGGTCCCACAGGTCCTGTTCGTCGGCGATGCGTTTCCGCATCGGCTCGTAGGGGAGGACGCCGGTGCCGTCCTCCAGAGGCACCCGGACGTCGCCGGCCGCGCCGTCGCCGTGGCGGAGCCGGGCGACGAGTTCGGCGCCGTCGCCCAGGGGCGCGCCGTGGAGCGAGACGGTGACGGCGATCCCGTCGTCGCCGACGCACACCCCGGTGGCCTCGGCGTGCCGCTCGCGCAGCCAGGTGCGGACGGCGAGGAAGCCGTCGCTCGTCCCGTACGGCACCCAGGCCGCCACCCCGGCGCCGGTGACCGCGAGCGGCAGACCGAGGAGCGCCTTCTGCTCGACGAGCGCCGCGGCCAGGCGGCGCCGGGACTTGTCCCCGGACCGCTCGACGTAGATGTCCCAGCGCCCCTCGGACATGGTGTGCGCGGCGCGCTCGATCCGGGCCGTGCCGTCGGCGGCCAGCGGCACGCGCACGGCCTCCTTGCCCTTGCTGCCGCGGTGGCGGAGCAGGACGTGGGTGTCGGCGGAGGTGAGCTGCTCCGGGCGCAGCCGTACGGTCAGGGAGCCGTCGGCCTCGACGGCGCAGCGGGCCTCGGGGTTGGCGATGTCGCCCCGCGGCGCGGGGGCGGCGGCCGCCGGCTGCTTGGCCTTGCCGCCGAAGAGGCCGCGCAGGAAGCCGCCCTTCTCCGGCTTCTCCGGCTCGGGCGCGGTGGAGCCGGGGCGGAGTTCCTCGAAGAGCTCCTCGTAGCGCCGCGCGATCCGGGACGGCTCGTAGCGGTGGGCGGTCTCGCGGGCCGCCGCGCCGAGGCTCCGGCGCAGGCCGGCGTCGCCGGTGAGCTTCAGGAGCGCCTCGGCGTAGGCGTCGACGGCGTCGGAGTCGTCGAGCGGGACGAGGATGCCGTCGGTACCGTCGGTGAGGATCTCGCGCGGGCCGTAGGGGCAGTCGGTGGCGATGACCGGCAGCCCGGCGTGCATGGCCTCGACGATGGTCATGCCGAAGGACTCGGCGTCGGAGGCGACGGCGGCGACGGCGCCCTTCGACCACTCGGTCTCGATGGGCGAGCGGGCGCCCATGAGCGTGACGCGCTCGTAGAGCCCGAGCTCCTCGATCTGCTTGCGCAGCTTGGCCTTGGCGGGGCCGCGGCCGTAGATCCGCAGGTTCCAGTCGGGGCGCTCGGCGGCGACCTTCGCGAAGGCGGCGACGAGGCGGTCGTAGCGCTTCACCGCGACGAGGCGGCCCGCCGAGACGATCGTCCGGGACGTGCCGTCGGAGGGCTCGGCGACGGGCGCCGGAACGGCGTTGGGGATGGAGAGGATGCGCGCGTGGGCGTCGGGGAGCGCCTCGCGGTAGTGCCCCGCGTCGGCCTCGGAGACGGTGGCGAAGGCGTCGAGCGCGGCGATCGCCGGGTCCATCACGGCGTGCAGCTCGGGGACGTGCGCCTCGTGGGTGAGGTGCTCCTGGCCGAGCCGCAGGAAGCGGTCGCCGCCGTACTTCGCGAGGTAGCCGATGAGCTTGGGGCGGGTGGCGATGACGACGTCGGCGTCGGTGGCGGCGAGGTGCGCGGCCACGCGCTCGTCGGTGAGGGCGGTCGCCGCCATCCGGCCGTTGTCGATCCGCTCGTCCCGGAAGATCTCGCTGGGCTGCTGGTTGAGCGGGGCCTCGTACTCGTCGCTGTCGGCACCCTCGCGCAGGTCGACCAGGGGGGTGAGGCGCACCCGGGGGTCGATGGTGAGCTCGGGTTCGTCCACGGGGCGGTTGACGCTGACGATGCGCACGTCATGCCTCTCGGCAAGGGCGGCGGCGAGGTTGACGGTCGAGCGGATGGTGCCGCCGATGCCGTAGGCGTTGTGCAGCAAGAATTCGATCTTCATCGGGCCCTCGTTCAAGTGCGCGTGCGTACTTCCCGGAGGGTAGGGCTTTTTGGGTGCGGGTGCGTTGCCGGGTGCGGCGGGCTTTTCCCCAGCCCCGCCCCTTCCCGCAGCATCTGATGCGCGGCTCCGCCGCGGCCGGGGCTCCGCCCCGGACCCGTGCCCGGGTGCGGGCCGGGGGCTT
>NZ_JBFBBD010000131.1:0-9086 GCF_040689515.1 Streptomyces sp. NPDC051173 | reverse complement strand
GGGGTGGTGGCCGGTACCGGCCACCACCCCGCCCCTCCGGCGTCCGGGATCCGCTAGAGCGGCGGCAGCAGTGCCGCCGCCTGGTCCAGCAGGCCCAGGTCCTGGAGCGCACCGCCGTTCGTCAGGGGCTCGGTGAGGGTGGACGTGCTCACCGGCTCGAAGTCGGCGACCTGCGTGCCCACCGCGTTGGCGAAGGGGTCGCTGCCCGTGCCCGCCAGCGGGTTGAGCTTCAGGGCCTCCAGAGAGCGCAGCGCGCCCTCCGCCGACGTGCCGAGCGCGGTGTCCGCGCCCGCCGTCGCCGCGTCGATGGACGTCACCCCCAGCTCGGCCCGTGGGCCCGCCGAGGGCGCGGCGTTCGCGGCTCCCGCGCCGCCCGCGACGATGGCCGCACCCGCCGAGACGGTCAGCCCGACGCGCACCAGACCGCGCGAGTGGGAGGAGCGGGAGGAGCGTGCGTGTCGTGCGTGCGAGGCCATGGGCACCTGCCGGGTCGTGAGGTACAGGATGGAACGACAACGCACCGTAGCGAAGTCGTGACACTGCGCGCACCCCGCGACCCGGGGGGATCCCCCATGCGGCCCAATGCCTCACACTGGTGTCCCGTGACTCCCCACCTGACCCCCGCGCGCGTCATCCTGCTGACCGGCCCGTCCGGATCCGGAAAGTCGTCCCTCGCGGCCCGCACCGGGCTGCCGGTCCTCAACCTCGACGACTTCTACAAGGAGGGGCACGACCCCACGCTGCCGCTGCTCCCGGACGGCTCGGGCGCCGACTGGGACTCGCCCCTGTCGTGGGACGCCGACACGGCCGTGACGGCGATAGTGGAGCTGTGCCGCACGGCGCGCACGAGCGTGCCGCTGTACGACATCGCCAGCAGCTCACGGACCGGTGAGAGCGCGCTGGACATCGGCCGCACGCCGCTGTTCATAGCGGAGGGCATCTTCGCCGCCGACATCATCGGCCGCTGCCGCGAACTCGGGGTGCTCGCCGACGCGCTGTGCCTGCGCGGCCGCCCGTCGACGACGTTCCGCCGCCGGCTGCTGCGCGATCTGCGCGAGGGCCGCAAACCCGCGCCCTACCTCGTCCGCCGCGGCCTGCGGCTGATGCGCGCCGAACGCGGCATCGTGGCCCGCCAGACGGCGCTGGGCGCGTACGCCTGCGGCAGGGACACCGCGATGGGCCGGATCGCCGCCGCGGCCGCGGGCCGCCGGGAGAGCGTCCGCGTCTGACGCGAACGGCCTCCTCCGGGAGACACACTTCCGGGAAACACGGGAACAGCGGAGCGGGCGGACATACCCCCCGGCTGTCCGCCCGCTCCTCCCCCGTGGCCCCGTCCGCTCCCCCGAGCGTTTCCCCGTCCCCCCAGGGCCCCCTTTTGTAGTTCTTGGTTCTGCCGGTCCCCGCTCAGGCCACCAGCTCACCGAAGGACTCCGCGATGCCGCGGCCGGAGCCGATGACCTCGTCCTCGCGCAGCCGGCGCAGGGAGCGCCAGATGCTGCTCTTGACCGTGCCGACGCTGATGCCGAGGATCTCCGCGATCTCCGGGTCCGTACGGCCCTCGTAGTAGCGCAGGACGAGCATCGTGCGCTGGAGTTCGGGCAGCCGGGCCAGCGCCTGCCAGAGGACGGCGCGCAGTTCGGTGCCGCGCATCGCGTCGGTCTCGCCGACCGTCTCCGGCAGCTCCTCCGTCGGGTACTCGTTCAGCTTGCGGCGGCGCCAGGCGCTGATGTGCAGGTTGGTCATCGTGCGGCGGAGGTAGCCGCCGACGGCCGCCTTGTCGGTGATCCGGTCCCAGGCGCGGTACGTCGAGAACAGCGCGCTCTGGAGCAGGTCCTCCGCCTCGTGCCGGTCGCCGGTCAGGTGGTAGGCGGTCGCGTACAGGGAGGCCCGGCGCTCCTGGACGTAGGCGGTGAACGCCGCTTCGGCGTCCTGCCGCTTCGTCCGGGCCGCGTCCTTGCCCTCCCCCGAGGCCCCCGTGGCCTCCCCGTACGTGACCGCGTCGATCGCCACCATGTACGGCGGCCGTACACGTCCGGTGCCGCGGGCGCACCCCCGCCCGCCCACGGCACCGGACTTCTCCGGGCCCCGCCCGGCGTCGTGCAGGCGCGTGCGAATGACTGCGCTGGTCGTGGTGCTGTGCAGTGTGTTCATCTCGCGCCCCCCGTCGGTGGAGCCAGCTCGGTCCGTTGTGTTCCCGGGCCGTCGTGCCGCCCGGTGTCCCCAAGCCTGGCGGGCCAGTTTCATGACGCTGTCCGCCGACTGTCACAGCCCTGCAACAGGCCGGGGAGCCCGCGCGGGACGCCTTCGGTCGAACTACCAGCCAGTCGTAGGCCAGAATGACCACCGTGCCTTTCCTGTTGCTGATCGAGGACGACGACGCCATCCGCACGGCTCTCGAGTTCTCCCTGTCCCGTCAGGGTCACCGTGTGGTGACCGCGGCGACAGGTGAGGACGGCCTGAAAATGCTGCGTGAGCAGCGGCCGGACCTGATCGTGCTGGACGTCATGCTGCCGGGTATCGACGGTTTCGAGGTGTGCCGGCGGATCCGTCGCACCGACCAGCTGCCGATCATCCTGCTGACCGCGCGCAACGACGACATCGACGTCGTGGTCGGCCTGGAGTCCGGGGCGGACGACTATGTCGTCAAGCCCGTGCAGGGCCGGGTGCTCGACGCCCGGATCCGCGCGGTGCTGCGCCGTGGCGAGCGGGAGTCGAACGACTCCGCGGCGTTCGGTTCGCTGGTCATCGACCGGGCGGCCATGACGGTCACCAAGAACGGCGAGGACCTCCAGCTGACCCCGACCGAGCTGCGGCTGCTGCTGGAGCTCAGCCGCAGGCCGGGGCAGGCGCTGTCGCGGCAGCAGCTGCTGCGCCTGGTGTGGGAGCACGACTATCTGGGCGACTCGCGGCTGGTGGACGCCTGTGTGCAGCGGCTGCGCGCCAAGGTCGAGGACGTGCCGTCGTCGCCGACCCTGATCCGTACGGTCCGGGGCGTCGGCTATCGCCTGGACACCCCGCAGTGACCGCCCCGGCCCGCCACAACAGCACAGAGAGCACACCGTGACAGAAGAGACCGGTCGGGAGCGGGGTCGGCGGCCGGCCAGGAACGCGCTGAAGCTGAGCATGCGGTGGATCAGTCTGCGGCTGCGGCTGATGCTGGTCTTCGCGCTGGTGGCGCTGGCCGCCGCCGTCTCCGCGTCCGCCATCGCCTATTGGCTGAACCGGGACGCGGTCCTCACCCGCACCCAGGACGCCGCGCTCGACGACTTCCGCAAGTCCTTGCAGGACAACACCGGTTCGCTGCCGCTGACGCCGACCTGCCAGGAGCTCCAGGCCGCCGCCGACCGGATGGCCTCGACCTCGCAGAAGTACGAGGTGCTGCTGATCGGCACGTCCGGCGGCGGCGACTGCGTCGCGCCCTCCAGGCCCGACCTGTTCACGCTCAAGGTCGTGCCGGAGTCGCTGCGGACGGCGGTGGACCGCGAGCGCCGGGTCGACGACTCCAACCGCTACGCGTACCACCTGTACTGGCAGCGGATCACGCTCGACGGCAAGCCGTATCTGATCGGTGGCGCCAAGGTGATCGGCGGTGGCCCGACGGGCTATCTGCTGAAGTCGCTGGAGAACGAGCGCCAGGACCTGAACTCGCTGGCCTGGTCGCTGGGCATCGCCACGGCCCTCGCCCTCATCGGCTCCGCCCTGCTCGCCCAGGCCGCCGCGTCCACGGTGCTGCGGCCCGTGCAGCGGCTCGGTGACGCGGCCCGGCGGCTCGGCGAGGGGAAGCTGGACACGCGCCTGGAGGTGTCGGGCACGGACGAGCTGGCCGACCTGTCGCGCACGTTCAACAGGACCGCGGAGTCGCTCCAGAAGCGGGTCGAGGAGCTGAGCGGCCGGGAGGCGGCGAGCCGCCGCTTCGTCGCCGACATGTCGCACGAACTGCGCACCCCGCTCACGGCGATCACCGCGGTGACGGAGGTGCTGGAGGACGAGGCGGACAACCTCGACCCCATGATCGCGCCCGCGGTGCAGCTGGTGGTGAGCGAGACCCGCCGGCTGAACGACCTGGTGGAGAACCTCATGGAGGTCACCCGCTTCGACGCGGGCACGGCCCGGCTGGTCCTCGACGACGTGGACGTCGCCGACCAGGTCACCGCCTGCATCGACGCCCGCGCCTGGCTGGACGCCGTCGAGCTGGACGCCGAGCGCGGCATGATGGCCCGGCTCGACCCGCGGCGGCTCGACGTCATCCTCGCCAACCTCATCGGCAACGCCCTCAAGCACGGCGGGTCGCCGGTGCGGGTGTCGGTGCGCACGGAGGGCGGTGCGCTGCGGATCGACGTGCGCGACCACGGCCCCGGCATCCCCGAGGACGTCCTGCCGCACGTCTTCGACCGCTTCTACAAGGCGAGCGCCTCCCGGCCGCGCTCCGAGGGCAGCGGTCTCGGCCTGTCGATCGCCCTGGAGAACGCCCATATCCACGGCGGCGGGATCACCGCCGCCAACTCCCCCGAAGGCGGCGCGGTCTTCACCCTGACCCTCCCCCTGGGCGAGGACCCGGCGGAGGCCGGCGGCGCCTCCCTGCTCACGGACGAGCAGGGCCGGGACCGGGCGGAGGAGAACGGAAAGTGAAGACCCCGAACGTGAGGATCAGAACCGCCGCCCTGGCGCTGACGCTGCTCGGCTCCCTCCCCGCGCTGTCCGCGTGCGGGATCCGCGGCACGGCCGTGCCGGTGGACGCGGGCGGCGCGCCGTCCCGGGCGTCGTGCGTCAGCCGACCCGACCCGAGCGCCGCCGCGGGCCTCGCCACGGTGACCGTGCAGCTGGAGTGCGCCTCGCAGCTGGTGCCGGTGACCCGCCGGGTCCCGCTGCCCGACAAGCCCGACGACGCGGTGATCGTCGCCGGCGCGCTCCTGGACGAGCTGCGCAAGGTGCCTGCCGGGGAGGAGGCCGACGCCGGGCTGATCACCGCCGTCCCGCAGCGGCTGTCCGTCACCGGGCCGCGGCCGGGCGACCCCGCGGGCACCCTGCGGCTGAGCCGTGAGCCGGCCGAGCTGCCGCAGGTCGCGCTGGCCCAGCTGGTGTGCTCGTTCGTGGGCACGGCCGCGGCGGACGGCAAGTCGGCGGTGCTGCTGGGCGGGCCGGGCGACGCCGGGCCGCTGAGCTTCACCTGCACCGAGGAGATGCGGACGCATCCGGACACCGCGGACATCGGCGGCAGAGCCGTCTCCTGATCCGGCGGCTCTCCGCCCCCGCCGGCCTCCGCCACTCTCCGTCGTCACGGGCGGAACCGGAGGGCGCACACCCCGCGTCCTGTGGGGCGTGCAGGGTCATGGTTACGGCGGTACGCCCGCCCTCCGATACCGCTACCGCGCCGCGGGGTGTGTGCTGCTCGTCGCCCATCTCCTGGCGGTCGGCTGGCTGGCCCTGCGGCCGCTGACGGCGCCCTGGGTGACGGCCGCGCCGCTGGAGCCGCTGGCTACGATCCGTGCCGATCTCGCCCTGAGTCCCTGGGAGGCGACGCGGGCGATCGGGGCGGGGATGCTGCCGCTGGCGCCGCTCGGCGTGCTGCTGCCGTGGGCGAGGGGGCGCGTCGCCGCGTCGCCGCTGGGCTCGCTGACCCGCACGGTCTTCACCAGCGCGATGCTGTCGCTGGCCCTCCAGGTGGTGCAGAGCGGTGTGGTGGGCCAGGTGCTGGACATCGACGCGCTGCTGCTGAACGTGACGGGCGTCGCCGTCGCGCATCTCGCGGTGGTCCCCGCGGTACGGGCCCGGCTCCGCCGCAGGGGTGACACGCGCGGGCCGCAGGCCCTTCCCCGGAAGGAGGCGGCTCAGGGGCGGACCCCGACGATCCCCAGGGTCGGGATCGCCCCGTAGAGCGATGCTTTGCCCCGGCTCGTGCCCGTAGCGTCGTAGGCACCGGGAAACGTTCCCGCACGGCGCGTCCCCGACGCCGCCGGACCGACGACGAGGAGTCGCCATCATGTCCGCTCCCCTGGTCCGTCCCCGTGACCACAGGATGATCGCCGGCGTCTGCGCGGGCCTGGCCGAGCGCTTCGGTACGTCCCGCACCACGATGCGGGTCATCTTCCTGGCCTCGTGCCTGCTGCCCGGACCGCAGTTCCTGCTCTACCTCGCGCTGTGGGTGCTGCTGCCGTCCGAGAAGGACCACGGCCGGTCCGGGTCAGGAACGGCCACGTCCTGGTGATGTCCGCGGCCGCCGCGTTGACGTGACGGCGGGCCGCGCACCCCGGTGCGGAGGGTGCGCGGCCCGCCGTCGTGCGCCGGGGCTCAGCCGCCGATGCTGGGCAGGGGCAGGCCGTTGGTGGGCAGCGTCGGCAGGCCGCCGAGCAGGCCCTTGTTGCCGCTGCTGTGCATCTTGCCGCTCGTGGCGGCGCCGTTGGCGCCGTTGGCGCCGGTCGCGCCCGGGCTGTTGTCGGACTTCGGCGTCACCGGCAGGTCGGGCGTCTTCGGGAGGTTGGGTGCCACGGCCTTGTCGACGGCCTGGGAGGGCGCCTTCAGGATGCCGCCCTGGACCGCGCGGTCCGCGGCGGCGACCACGGGACCACCGGCCGGCGCGAGCTTCGCGGCCTGCTGGATGGGCAGCCCGCCCATCGTGGTCGCGGCGGTGCCGGTGACCGATTCCACGGCGCCCGAGGTGCCGAACGCGGCCGCGTTGCCCGCCGCCGTGGCGGCGAAGGCAAGACCGAGCGCGGCGACACCGAGCGTCTTGATGGTTCCCTGCTTCATCTGAATTCTGTCCTCGCGACGGGGGAATTGTGCAGCGGCACTGCAACCTAGTCACGAGAGCCGGGAAGCCGCAATGAATGACACGGCCGGGACCCTGAAGTCCCGGCCGTTTTCACGCTATTACCCGTGGATTCACCGTCGGTTGCGACGGGAAACAGAATTGCTGGTCAGACCGTGCTCGTCAGCGTCTGCCGGAAGAGCCACTCCGACTTGAGCTCGGCGTATCCGGGCTTGATGACGTCGTTGATCATCGCGAGACGTTCATCGAATGGGATGAACGCGGACTTCATCGCGTTGACGGAGAACCACTGCATGTCGTCCAGGGTGTAGCCGAACGTCTTGACCAGGTGCTCGAATTCACGGCTCATGCTGGTGCCGCTCATCAGCCGATTATCGGTATTCACCGTGGCCCGGAAGTGCAGCTTCCGCAGCAGGCTGATGGGGTGCTCTTCATAAGAAGTGGCCGCACCGGTCTGGAGGTTGGAGGTGGGGCACAGCTCCAGCGGAATGCGCTTGTCCCGCACGTAGGACGCCAGCCGGCCGAGCTTGACCGTGCCGTCCTCCATGATCTCGATGTCGTCGGTGATCCGGACGCCGTGCCCGAGCCGGTCCGCGCCGCACCACTGGAGTGCCTGCCAGATGGACGGCAGGCCGAACGCCTCACCCGCGTGGATGGTGAAGTGGTTGTTCTCGCGCTTGAGGTACTCGAACGCGTCCAGGTGGCGGGTGGGAGGGAACCCGGCCTCCGCGCCCGCGATGTCGAAGCCGACCACGCCCGAGTCGCGGTAGCGGTTGGCGAGTTCGGCGATCTCCAGGGCGCGGGCCGCGTGCCGCATCGCGGTGAGCAGCGCGCCCACCCGGATGCGGTGGCCGCTCTCGCGCGCCCGGCGCTCGCCCTCGCGGAAGCCCTCGTTGACGGCCTCGACGACCTCTTCGAGGGTGAGACCGCCCTCCAGGTGCTGCTCGGGGGCGTAGCGCACCTCGGCGTAGACGACGCCGTCCTCGGCCAGGTCCTCGGCGCACTCGGCGGCCACCCGGACCAGGGCCTCGCGGGTCTGCATCACGGCGCAGGTGTGCGCGAAGGTCTCCAGATAGCGCTCCAGCGAGCCGGAGTCGGCGGCCTCGCGGAACCAGACGCCCAGCTTGTCCGGGTCGGTCTCGGGCAGGCCGTCGTAGCCCGTGGCGCGGGCCAGGTCGACGACGGTGCCGGGGCGCAGTCCGCCGTCGAGGTGATCGTGCAGCAGCACCTTGGGCGCGCGACGGATCTGCTCGGGGGTGGGTCGGGAGGTGGTCTCGGTCGTCATTTCGGCACTCTAGCCCCTACGCGCGTAGATGTCGGCGAACGATACGGAACGGTGACCCATCGGCGGGGTGGACACCGCGCGGCGTTCTGCCATCGTTTCTGCCATGCCTGAGCAAGCGTCGCCGCAGCGCGATCCCCAGGGGCCGGGAGCGGGTACGGCCCGGCTCGGAAAACCGCTCGGCGCGGAGCATTCCGTGCACGGTGTCGCCCTGTTGCTGCCCGGCGGGCGCCCCGTCGGGACCCGCCGGCCGTCGGCCCTGACGCTGGCCGCGCAGCGGCGGGTGGCCCGCGGCCTGGCCCGGCCGGGAACGGCCGAGGGCCTGGTCACCCACGTCGTCCGCTACCGCTGCCGCGGCTGGAACGGCGCCGCGGCCGATCCCGTACGGGACGCGGAGTGGGCCGCGGACGAGGCCGTGCGGCGCTACGGCGACGTACCGGTGTGCCTGGTGGGTACGGACATGGGCGGCCGGGCCGCGCTGCTCGCCGCGGGGCATCCGGCCGTCACCTCCGTACTGGCGCTGGCCCCCTGGCTGCCCGTGCCGGAGTCCGTGCTCGACCCCGATCCGGTGCGGCAGCTCGCGGGGCGGCGGGTGCTGCTGGTGCACGGCACCAACGATGAGCGCACCGAACCCGATCTGTCCTTCCGGCTCGCCGAGCGGGCGAAGAAGGTCAACCGGGACGTGTGCCGCTTCGAGGTGCACTCCGACGGGCACGCGCTGCACCAGCACCGGGCCGAAGTGCTCGCCCTGACGGTCGACTTCGTGCTCGGGTCGCTCTTCGGGCGGCACTACGCGCGGCCGGTGGCCGATGCGCTTGCGGCTCCGCCGCCGCTGGGTCTGCGCATGCCGCTCGCTTCCGGCTTCGGGGCTTCGTTGGGGTACTGACCGTTGCCGGGTGCGGCGCCGTTGCCGCCTGCGGCGGGCTTGTTCCCCACCCCGCCCCTTCCCGAAACTGGGGGCAAGCCCCCAGACCCCCGCAACACGGCTTCGCCGCGTTGTCCTCAATCGCCGGACGGGCTGCATTCAGCCCATCCGGC
>NZ_JBFBBD010000130.1:0-9318 GCF_040689515.1 Streptomyces sp. NPDC051173 | reverse complement strand
AGCGACCTTCGGTCGCGTCCTCAAACGCCGGACGGGCTGGATGTGCGGACCGTAGTCAGCACATCCAGCCCGTCCGGCTGTGACTGTTACCTCACCACCGTGATCCTGTCCGCCTTCGGCGGGCTCAGGGGGTTCGTCTTCGACGAGTGTGCCGTCAGGTACGCGTTGAAGACGTCGAGGTCCGACGCCCCGATGCGCGGGTTCTTGCTCTCCTTGAACGCCGGGAAGCCGTCGCCGCCGCCCGCGAGGAACGCGTTCGCCGCGACGCGGTACGTCTTCGCCGGGTCGATCGCCGTGCCGTTCAGCTTCACCGAGGAGGCGTCGACGCGGGCCGCGCCCTTCCTCGTCAGGTCGAGGGTGTAGGTCAGGCCCCTGCTGATCTGGAGGATGATCGGCTGGGCCTCGTTCACGCCGCTGACCTGCTGCTGGAGCAGGGAGACGAGCTGGGCGCCGGTGAGGTCGGACGTGGCCATCATGTTGGTGAAGGGCTGCACGGTGAAGGACTCGCCGTACGTCACGACGCCGTCCCCTTCCGCCCCCGACGCCTTGTAGGCGAGGTCGGAGCGGATGCCGCCGGGGTTCATGAACGCGATCTGGGCGCCGCCCTTGTCGGCCGGGGCGAGGGCCTCCAGCTGGGCGTCGGCGATGACGTCACCGAGCGGCTTCTCGTAACCCTCCGCGCCACGGCCGTTGATGTCGGCGGAGATGTAGCCCACCGGCTTGTTCGCCACCGGCGCGGCCAGCTTCCGCCAGCGGTCGACGAGGGCCGTCATGTCCGGCGCCTTCGGCTGGTCGCGGGTCACGACGTGGTTGGCCGCGCGGGGGTGCTTCACCGGGGTGCGGACGATGTCCTTCGTCCGCCGGTCGTACGTCAGCGTGGTGTCGGTGTACAGCCGCCCGAAGGACGCCGCCGAGGTGACCGTGCGGGGCGCGCCCGACGGGTCGGGGATGGTGCAGGTGTACGCCGCGTGCGTGTGGCCGGTGACGAGGGCGTCGACCTTCGGCGTGATCTTCTTCGCGATGTCCACGATGGGACCGGATATCCCGGCGCCCGCGCCCGGGGTGTCGCAGTCGAAGTTGTACGCCCCGGAGGCCGGCAGGCCGCCCTCGTGGATGAGGGCGACGATCGACTTCACGCCCTGGCGGTCGAGCTCCGCGGCGTACTTGTTGATCGTCTCCACCTCGTCGCCGAACTTCAGGCCCTTCACGCCCTCCGCGGTGACGACGTCCGGCGTGCCCTTGAGCGTGACGCCGATGAAGCCGATCTTCACGCCGTTGTGCTTCCACACGGTGTACGGCTTGAGGATGGGCTTGCCGGTCTTCTCGTCCGTGACGTTCGCCGCGAGGTACGGGAAGTCGGCGCCCCGGAACTTCTTGCCCTTCTCGAAGCAGCCGTCCGTCGGGTGGCAGCCGCCCTTCTGCATCCGCGTCAGCTCGGCGCGGCCCTCGTCGAACTCGTGGTTGCCGACGGAAGTGACGTCCAGCCCGAGCTTGTTCATCGCCTCGATGCTCGGCTCGTCGTGGAACAGCCCCGACATCAGCGGGCTGGCCCCGATCAGGTCACCGGCCGCCGCGGTCACGGAGTAGGGGTGGCCCTTGCGGGCCGTGCGCAGCGAGTTGGCGAGATACTCCACGCCGCCCGCCGGCACGGCCTTCTTCGTGCCGTCCTGCTGAAGCTCCGTGACGGTGCCCGAGGAGCCCTGCGGGGGCTCCAGGTTGCCGTGGAAGTCGTTGAAGGAGAGCAGCTGTACGTCGACCGTACGGGAGTGGTGGGCGCTCGCCGGGCCGGCCGTCGCCAGGACCCCGGCGGTGGCCGCGAGGACGGCGACGGTCGTGGTCAGGCGTCTGGAGCGGCGCTTCCGTGGCGGCGTCGCGTGCATTTGTTCCCCTTTGTGCATATGTGGTTGTTGCTGGTCGCAGGAAGCCTAGAGTCAACGCGCGTAGCGCGTCAGGAGGGTTGAGGTGACGATTCCGTAGCTCCTGATGTCCGAGGTCGTAGGCTCGACCCATGAGTGACGTCGTGAACAACACAGGCGGCCAGCGGTCGGTCGAGGTAACGCAGGAGCTCGCGCCCGAGGTGGCGCGGGACGTGCTGCGGCTGGTGGAGGAGGCCGCCGCCGTCGACGGCCAGCCCGCCGTCTCGGAACAGGGCCGCCTCCAGCTCCACGGGCGGCGCGCGGGCGTACGGCACGTACTGCTGCGCGACGAGGAGGACGAGCTCATCGGCTACGGCCAGCTGGAGGACAGCGACCCGGTGGAGGCGCCCGCCGGCGAGCTCGTCGTGCACCCCTCCCGGCGCGGCCGCGGGCACGGGCGGGCGCTGGGCGGCGCGCTGCTCGCGGAGTCCGGCAAGCGGCTCCGTATCTGGGCCCACGGCGGGCACCCCGCCGCGCGGCACCTCGCGCAGGTGCTGGGCCTGAGCCTCTTCCGCGAGCTTCGCCAGATGCGACGCCCTCTGGCCGGCCTGGATCTCCCCGACCCCGTCCTTCCGGAGGGCGTGACCGTACGCACCTTCCGCCCCGGCGAGGACGACGCGGCGTGGCTGGCCCTCAACGCGGCCGCCTTCGCCCACCACCCCGAGCAGGGCTCCCTCACCCAGCGCGACCTCGACGACCGCAAGTCCGCCGACTGGTTCGACCCGGAGGGCTTCTTCCTCGCGGAACGCGCGGGGGAAATTGTCGGTTTTCACTGGACGAAGGTGCACGCGGCGGAGGCTCTGGGCGAGGTCTACGTCCTCGGGGTCCGGCCCGGTTTCCAGGGCGGCGGCCTCGGCAAGTCGCTGACGACTGTCGGGCTGCGGCATCTGGAGGGGCTGGGGTTGCCTACGGCGATGCTTTATGTTGACGCGGACAATTTGGCGGCTGTGGCGGTTTATGAGCGGCTTGGGTTTGTGGTGCATGAGACGGACCTGATGTATCGGACTGAGAGCTGAGTTTTTGTCTGCGGGTTGTGTGTGCCGGGGGTGGGGTGGCCTCAATCGCCGGCCGGGCTTTGGTGGTGGCTGGGCCGGGGGTGTGGCCTCCGGGCTGAGGACCTGGAACGCGGTGCGTGGCGCCGTCCTACGTATTGGGTGCTGTGACTACGCACCGCGTTCCAGAACCTCACCCTCCGGCCCCACCCCCTCCGCCGGTGGGGAACATGAAGGCCGGTGGCGCCTTTCTTTCCGCCGGGTGCGCTGGTCTTTTCTTTTCAGCCCGCTGGGGGCACCTCCCAGCGGTAGCTGGGGGAGCTCCCGCCGCAGGCGGCAACGGACCTGTACGTCGGGGTCTGGGGCAGCGCCCCAGTTTCGGGAAGGGGCGGGGCAGGGGAAAAAGCGCCGCAGGCGCCAACCGGCCCGCAGACAAGGGGGCCGGGGCGGAGCCCATGCGCGGCGGAGCCGCAGAGCAGGCGCAGCGGAGACGCCCCCAGGGCCCCATTTGACACGCCCCGACCCCATGCCCCACCCTTTCACTAGTCAAATAGTGAAAGGTGGACGCATGGTCGAGTTCCGCATCGACCGTCGCAGCGGGGTGGCCACCTACCTCCAGATCGTTCAGCAAGTGGAGCAAGCCCTCCGGCTCGGCCTCCTCGCGCCGGGCGACAAGCTGCCCACGGCCAAGGAGGTCGTCGCGGCCACGGCCATCAACCCCAACACCGTGCTGAAGGCGTACCGCGAGCTCACCCGCGACGGCCTGGTCGAGGCGCGCCCGGGGCTGGGGACCTTCGTGCGGCGGTCGCTGGCCCGCCCGCAGGCCGGCGCCGACTCGCCGCTGCGCGCCGAGCTCGCCGGCTGGATGGAGCGCGCCCGCGCGGCGGGGCTCGCCCGGGAGGACGTCGCCGCGCTGGTCACCTCCGTCCTGGAGGAGCGCTTCGAGGCGCCCGCATGACCGACTTCACCTTCCGTCCCGGCCTGACCGCCCTGGAAGCGGTCGGGCTCGGGGTGCGGCACCGGCGCGGCTGGGCGCTGCGCGACTGTTCCTTCCGGCTGCCCGCGGGCCGCGTCTGCGCGCTGGTCGGGCCCAACGGTGCGGGCAAGTCCACGCTGCTGTCCCTGGCCGCCGGGCTGCGCAGGCCCACCGAGGGTTCGCTCGAGGTGCTCGGCGGCCGCCCCGGCGACGAAAGGGTGCGGCCCCGCGTCGCGTACCTCTCCCAGGACAAGCCGCTCTACCCCCGCTTCACCGTCGCCGAGACCCTCCGCATGGGCCGCGAGCTCAATCCCGTGAGCTGGGACCAGGCCACCGCCGAGGCGCTCCTGGCGGACGACGGCCTGCCGATGGGCGCCCGCGTCGGCGACCTCTCCGGCGGCCAGCGCACCCGCGTCGCGCTCGCCCTCGCCCTGGGCAAGCGGCCCGAACTGCTGCTCCTGGACGAGCCGATGGCCGACCTCGACCCTCTCTCACGCCACCGCATGACCACCGCCCTGATGACGGCGGCGGCCGAGCGTTCTGTGACGGTCGTCATGGCTTCGCACGTCCTCGCCGAGCTCGACGGCATCTGTGACTATCTGCTGCTGGTCGCGGACGGCCAGGTGCGGCTCGCGGGGGAGGTCGAGGATCTGGTGGCGGCCCACGCGGTGCTCGTGGGGCGGTGCGAGGGTTCTGACGTGCCGTTCGCCGGGCACACGGTGGTGGAGGCCCGGCGGACGGGGCGTCAACTCACCGCTCTCATACGGCCGGACGGCCGACCGGTCCATGGCGACTGGCAGACCGCGGAGCCGTCCCTGGAGGAACTCCTCCTGGCCCACCTTCGCTCGCCGGGGGCGCCGGCTCTTCTGACGCCCAGCGCGGAGCCGCGGGAGGGGGCGGGGTCGTCGCGCCTGCGGCGCGCTTTTTCCCCTACCCCGCCCCTTGCCGAGGGCATCTGACACCCGGCTCCGTCACGCCTGCGGCGGACTCCTTCCCCAGCCCCGCCCCTTCCCGAAACTGGGGGCAAGCCCCCAGACCCCCCGCAACACGCTTCGCGCGTTGTCCTCAAACTCCCCCAGCTACCGCTGGGAGGTGCCCCCAACGGGCTGAAAAGAAAAGACAGCGCACCCGGCGGGGTAGGAAGGCGCCACCGGCCTTCATGTTGCTCTCCGGCGGAGGGGGTGGGGCCGGAGGGTGGGGTTCTGGAACGCGGTGCGTTGTCAGGGCACTCAACGCGCCTGACGGCGCCATGCACCGCGTTCCAGGTCCTCAGCCCGGAGGTCACACCCCCGGTCCAGCCACAAACCCAGCCCGGCCGGCGATTGAGGCCACCCACCCCAGGCGCAAACCGACCCGCAGACAAAGACGCAACCGCACCCGCACGTCATGTGACCGTTACCCCCAATTCAACACCGGTTGCGACTCTTGCCGAATGCAGCCCGCCGTGCCCCGCGCACCAGATCGCCGGCTACGCGCCGCTGGCGCGTCCGCGCGGAACAATGAAGACATGACCTCGTCGAGCAGCGCTCAGGCACACGGTTTCGGTAATCCCCAGCCTTCCGTCGGCTCCATCGCGGCGCACCGGCCGTACGCGGTGGCGGCGCCGGCCTCGCCGGGGCTGGAGCCCGATCTGGACGCTTCCGATCTGGGGACGTACGGGGACCCGGCGTACGGCGACGCGTACGGCGACGAGGGGGCCGACGGCGCGTACGGAGAGGAGCCGCTGCCGCACGGACGGTTCCTGGACCGGGAGCGCAGCTGGCTGGAGTTCAACGAGCGGGTGCTGGAGCTCGCGGAGGACCCGGCGACGCCGCTGCTGGAGCGGGCGAACTTCCTCGCGATCTTCGCGAGCAACCTCGACGAGTTCTTCATGGTGCGCGTGGCGGGGCTGAAGCGCCGGATCGCCACCGGGGTGGCCACGCGTTCGGCGTCCGGCCTCCAGCCGAGGGAGGTGCTGGAGCAGATCTGGACCCGCTCCCGGGAGCTCATGGCCCGGCACGCCGCCTGCTACCAGCAGGACGTCGCGCCGGAGCTCGCCGAGCGCGGCATCCACCTGATCCGCTGGCCCGAGCTGACCGAGAAGGAGCAGGGCCGCCTCTTCACCCTCTTCCGGCAGCAGATCTTCCCCGTCCTGACGCCGCTGGCGGTCGACCCGGCGCACCCCTTCCCGTACATCTCGGGGCTCTCGCTCAACCTCGCCGTCGTCGTGCGCAACCCCGTGAGCGGCCACGACCACTTCGCACGTGTGAAGGTCCCGCCGCTGCTGTCCCGCTTCCTGGAGGCGTCCCCGGAGCGGTACGTCCCGCTGGAGGACGTGATAGCGGCGCACCTGGAGGAGCTGTTCCCGGGCATGGAGGTGCTCGCGCACCACATGTTCCGGGTCACCCGGAACGAGGACCTGGAGGTCGAGGAGGACGACGCGGAGAACCTGCTCCAGGCGCTGGAGAAGGAGCTCATGCGACGCCGCTTCGGCCCGCCCGTGCGGCTGGAGGTCGAGGAGACCATCGACCCGTACGTCCTCGACCTGCTGGTGCGCGAGCTGAAGATCAGCGACGCCGAGGTCTACCCGCTGCCAGGCCCGCTCGACCTCACCGCGCTCTTCCGCATAGCGGCCCTGGACCGGCCCGAGCTGAAGTACCCCAAGTTCGTGGCCGGCACCCACCGGGACCTCGCCGAGGTCGAGTCCTCGTCCGCGCCCGACATCTTCGCCGCGCTGCGCGAGCGGGACGTGCTGCTGCACCACCCGTACGACTCCTTCTCCACCTCCGTGCAGGCGTTCCTGGAGCAGGCCGCGGCCGACCCGGACGTCCTCGCGATCAAGCAGACGATCTACCGGACCTCGGGCGAGTCACCCATAGTCGACGCCCTGATAGACGCCGCGGAATCCGGCAAGCAGGTGCTCGTCCTCGTCGAGATCAAGGCCCGCTTCGACGAGCAGGCCAACATCAAGTGGGCGCGCAAGCTGGAGGAGGCGGGCTGCCACGTCGTCTACGGCCTGGTGGGCCTCAAGACGCACTGCAAGCTGTCGCTGGTGGTGCGGCAGGAGGGCGACACGCTGCGCCGCTACTCCCACGTGGGCACCGGGAACTACCACCCCAAGACCGCCCGCCTCTACGAGGACCTCGGGCTGCTCACCGCCGACCCGCAGGTCGGCGCGGACCTCTCCGACCTCTTCAACCGGCTGTCCGGCTACTCCCGGCGCGAGACGTACCGGAGGCTGCTGGTCGCCCCCCGGTCGCTGCGCGACGGGCTCGTCGCCCGGATCGCCAAGGAGGTCGCGCACCACCGGGCCGGCCGGCCCGCGTACATACGGATCAAGGTCAACTCGATGGTCGACGAGGCCGTCATCGACGCCCTCTACCGGGCGGCGCGCGAGGGCGTGCCGGTGGACATCTGGGTACGCGGCATCTGCGCGCTGCGCCCCGGAGTGGCCGGGCTCTCGGAGAACATCCGGGTGCGCAGCGTCCTCGGCCGGTTCCTCGAACACTCGCGGATCTTCGCGTTCGGGAACGGCGGCGACCCCGAAGTCTGGCTCGGCAGCGCCGACATGATGCACCGCAATCTCGACCGGCGCATCGAAACGCTGGTGCGGGTCACCGACCCCGCGCACCGGGCCTCGCTCGGCCGGCTGCTGGAGACCGGGATGTCCGACTCCACCGCCTCCTGGCACCTCGGCCCGGACGGCGGCTGGCGGCGGCACGCGACGGACGCCGACGGGCAGCCGCTGCGCAACGTACAGGAGATGCTCATTGACGCCCGGAGGCGCCGGCGTGGCTCAGCGACCGCATGACCAGCCGCTTACGGTCACCGTGGCCGGGGGACGGGAAATGACGACGACACAGCGGCCGGCCGCGCCGGACCCGGCCGTGGACAGGGCGACCTCCGGTGAGGTGCTCGCGGCCTATCTGCACGGCCAGGCCGTCGAGTTCCTGCGCAGCCTGCGGCTGCACGGCGACAGCGGCGCGGGCGCCGAGGACGCGACGGAGGCCGCCCGGCTGCTGCGCCGCTCGGCCCGCCGCATCGCCGGCGCCCTCGACGCCTACCGGCCGCTCACCGACGTGGCCTGGACCGACCACCTCAGCTCCGAACTGCTGTGGCTGTCCGAGACGCTGGGCCGCGAACACGCCTACGCGGCACGCCTGGCCCGGCTGCGCGGGGCACTGCACCGGCTGTCCGGGGCGACGCCCTGCGAGGAGCGGGCCTGGAGCGGGCTGACGGTCGGCGCGGCGCGGGCCGGGGCGCTGCTGGAGCGGCAGTTGACGCTGGCCCGGACCCGGGCGCACTCGGCCGCGCTGCAGACCTTCGGCTCCTCGCGGTTCCACGCCGTCGCCGACGCGGCCGCCGTCCTCGCCTCCGAGGTGCCGCTCGACCCGGCCGCGCACGACCTCCCCGCCCACGAGGCGCTGCCCCGGCTCGCGGAGCAGACCCACCGGCGGCTGGCGGAGGCCGTCGAGCAACTGCCGCTGTCCGTCGCCGGGCACCCCTACAACGCCGAGGCCCTCACCCACGGCCTCGCCGCCGTCCCGTCCTCCGACGCGCCGCCCGCGGAGGCGCGCCAGGACGCCCCGTGGCACCAGGTGCGCAAGCTCGTACGGCTGCGGCGGTACGCGCAGGAGGTGCTGGACGAGCACCGGCAGGGCGAGGCCGAACCCGCCCTCTCCGTCAGCCTGCTGAACGCCGGTCAGGCCCTCGACCGCCACCGCGACGCCGCAGAAGCGGCCGCCGCCGCCGCGGCCGCGGCCCGTACCCCGCGCATCGCCCCGGCCACGGCGTACGCCCTCGGCGTCCTCCACGCGGACCAGCGCCACGAGGTCGAGGCGGCCCGCTTCGCCTTCGGCCGGGTCTGGCAGCGCATGGGGGGAGTGGCGCTGTGAGCGACGACGTCATCCGGGCGGCGGGGTGCGTGCTGTGGCGGCAGGGCCGTGATGTGGAGATCGCCCTGGTCCACCGGCCGCGCTACGACGACTGGTCGCACCCGAAGGGCAAGCTCAAGCGTGGCGAGGAGGCCGCGGGCTGCGCGGTGCGGGAGGTGCGGGAGGAGACGGGGATGGCGTGCGTGCTGGGCGCGCCGCTGCCGACGGCTCGTTACGAGGTGGGCGGGCGGCCCAAGGAAGTGCGGTACTGGGAGGCGCGGGCGGTGTCCGGGGCCTTCACGCCCAGCCGGGAGGTGGACGCCCTCCTGTGGCTCCCCCCGGCCGCGGCCCGGGTCCGCCTCACGCAGGAGCGGGATCGGTGGCTGGTGGATGAGTTGCTGTCGGCGTTGCGGGTGGCGTGAGTGCGGGTCCGTCGCCGGGTGCGGGTCCGCTGCGCCTGCGGCGGGCTTGTTCCCCAGCCCCGCCCCTTCCCGAAACCGGGGAGACCCCGGACCCCAGCGCCCTCCGGGCGCGTCCTCAAACGCCGGACGGGCTGAAATCGGGGGTCTGGGGGCTTGCCC
>NZ_JBFBBD010000129.1:0-10438 GCF_040689515.1 Streptomyces sp. NPDC051173 | reverse complement strand
TCCACCTCACCGCCCTCAACAGCTGAGTGCGAGCACGCCTACAAGCAGCACCGAAGTCAACCCCCGAAGGATTTACGACGCAGACCACTTAGCCACGGCGACGGAGATCCGCGGACCGGACTCCCCGCTTTCCAGGCAGGGTTGGGGAAGCAAATCCTGCTGCTTTACGATGAAGACATGACGACAGCGCGCCCATGTTCGATCGCCGACGCACTCGGCGTGGTCGGCGAGAAGTACTCCCTGCTGGTACTGCGTGAGGTCTTCTTCGGCGTCCGGCGCTTCGACGCGATCGCCCGTAACACCGGGGCCCCTCGTGACATCCTCGCCGCGCGGCTGCGGCGCCTGGTGGAAGCGGGGGTCCTGGAGAAGGTTCCGTACCAGGACCGCCCCGCGCGCTTCGAATACTGCGCCACCCCCGCCGGGCAGGACCTGCGCCCGGTGCTCCTGATGCTGATGCGGTGGGGCGACCGTCACCTGGCCGATGTGCCGCCGACCGTCCTGGAGCACACCTGCGGTTCCGACCTGGACTCCGTCGTCGTCTGCCGCTGCTGCGGCGAGGAGGTCACCAGCACGGACCTCACGCCCCGCTTCCAGGTGCCGGGGTGGACGGCGGAAGGCATGGCCTGAGCATAAGCAACCGCCCTGTACAGACGGCTTCCGGGCAGCAGCCCGTTGCCCTCGTCTCCCCTAGACTTGAGGAATCCTTCCCACCACCGGTGATTCCCCCTGGGGGTTGTCGTGAGCGTGTTCGCCGAAGCGATGCGGCAGCGGATCCGCCACGCACGGGCCGCGCTGGCGGCGGCGCGGGGGGCGGCCGACGACTACGGGACGGCCGTGGCGGAAGGGGAGCTGGAGGACGCCCTGCGCATCGCCCGCGACCACGGTGTCGAGACCGACGAGGAGCCGGCGCCGTCATAGGTCGTTGCCCGCGTAGGACAGATTGAAGCTCTTGTTGGTCAGCGGGAAGTCCGGGACGATCGTGTCGGCCAGCGCGACCGGCAGCGCCGGCCAGTTGAAGAAGGACGGGTCCGCCGTCTTCACCCGGGTCAGCGTGTGGTCACGGCCCCGCAGCTCGACGCGCGTGGTGATGGTGCCGCGCCAGCCCTCCACGATGCCGGTGCCGGCGGCCGCCGTGCCGGGCCGGCCGGGCGGGAGGTCCGCGACCCAGCGGCCGGTGATGAGCCGTTCCGTCAGTTCCTCGACGAGGGCCAGGGACGTGTCGATCTCCTCGGCCCGGACGAGGAAGCGCGCCAGCACGTCCCCCGCCGTGTGAACGGGCACGGTGAGCGCGGGCCCGTAGTCGTGGAAGGGGTGGCGGACCCGGGCGTCGGCGGCCAGCCCGCTGGCCCGCGCGACGTAGCCGAGGCAGCCGAGGTCACGCGCGGCGGCCAGGTCGAGCCGGGCGGTGCCGGTGAAGCGGTCGCGGACGGTGGTGTGCCCGAGGGCGAGGGTGACGAGGTCGCCGATCTCCCGGCCGAGCACCCGCATCCGCGCCGTGCCGGGGATCGAGCAGAGCGCCGCGCCGCCCGGGACGACGGCACCGCGCAGCAGCCGGTGCCCGGTGACCTCCTGGTTCAGGCGCAGCAGCTGTTCGCGGACGTGCTGGGCACGGGCGTTGAGGATGCCGTGGCCGACGTCGTTGCACAGGGCGCCGAGGTCGGCGACGTGGTTGTGGAGGCGTTCCAGTTCCAGGAGGAGCGCGCGGGCGCGCCGGGCGTCCTCGGGGACCCGGGTGCCGGTGGCCTCCTCCACGGCCAGGCAGTAGGCCAGGGCGTGGCCGACGGCGGTGTCGCCGCTGACGCGCTCCGCCAGCGGCAGGCCGCTGCCGGGGGTGCGGCCCTCCATGAGCTTCTCGATGCCCTTGTGGACGAACCACAGGCGGGCCTTGAGCTTGATGATGGTCTCGCCGACGACGGAGAAGCGGAAGTGCCCGGGTTCGATGAGCCCGGCGTGCACCGGCCCGACGGGGATCTCGTAGACCCCCTCGCCCTCGACCTCCAGGAAGGGGTACGGGCCCTCGGGCTCGGCGAAGGGCGGCGGGGGCCCGGCGTCGGGGTGCATGGGATACCAGCCACGGGGCCAGTGGAAGTGGCGGACGAGGCGGTGGGGCAGGGGGTGGTCGAGGGGCACGATGCCGTGCAGGTCGCGCATCTCCCGCTCGAACCGCCCGGCGGGGAAGGACAGATGGGCCAGGGTGGGCAGCTCGGGGGCCTTGGGGTCGAGGCGCACGTGCAGTTCGGTACGGGTGTCGGGCGGGCCGGAGACGAAGAGGTAGACGACTCGGACGGCCGCGCCGCCCGGGGCGGTGGGGCCGTCGTGGTGGGCCGCGACCAGCGCCAGGCGGTGGCCGTCGACGAGCAGGTCGGCGGCGCGTCCGGGCAGTTCGCCGGGGCCGATGTCGGTCACGGTCGGGGGCATGGGTCAGTGCCTTCCGATGATCTCGCCGGCGGCGGAGAGCAGCCGGGTGAGGGGGCCGGTGGCGACGCCCAGCACCGCGGCGGCGACGAGGCCGGTGACCAGGGGTGCCGCCGCGGCCGGTCCGAGCCGGACGGGTCCGTCGGCGACGGCCTCCGGTTCGGGCGGGGGGCCGAGGAGCATGCGGGCGGTGCGGGTGACCAGCGCGGCGAAGGAGGCGAGGGCCAGGACCAGGGCGACGGCGACGACCCTGCCGTGCCCGGCGGTGAACCCGGCCCGGGCGAGGCCGAGTTCGGAGGCGAAGAGGCTGAACGGCGGCAGGCCGAGCAGGGCGACCACGGACAGCCCGAAGGTGGTGCCCAGGGCCGGGGCCTCGGCCAGCAGCCCGCGCACCCTGCCGATGCGGGTGGAGCGGCGGATGCGCAGGATGTGTCCGGAGGCGCAGAACGCGACGGTCTTCGCCAGCCCGTGGCCCGCGATGTGCAGCAGGGCGGCGGAGACGGCCAGCGGGGTGCCGATGGCGGTACCCAGGGCGATCAGGCTCATGTGCTCCATGCTCGAATAGGCCAGCATCCGTTTGTAGTCGCGCTGGGCGAGCAGCAGGACGGCGGCCAGGGCCAGGGTGAGCAGGGCGGCTCCGGCGAGCAGGGTGCGGGTGTAGCCGGCGCCGAGGGCCGTGTCCGCGATGACCTTGTAGCGCAGCAGCCCGGCGAAGGCGACGGAGAGCAGGACGCCGGACATCAGCGCGGACACCGGCGCGGGCGCCTGGCTGTGGGCGTCGGGCAGCCAGGCGTGCAGGGGCGCGAGGCCGGCCTTGGCGCCGAAGCCGAGGACGATGAGGCTCATGGCGAGCCGGGTGACGGCCGGGTCGAGCCGGTCGGCGTGCGCGGCGAGCGTCGGCCAGTCCAGGGCGGACGCCTCGGAGATGCCCGCCTGCCGGGCGGCGTAGTAGAGCAGGACGGTGCCGAGGAAGGCGAGGGCGATCCCGGCGGAGCAGATCACCACGTACTTCCAGGCGGCTTCGACGGAGGCCCGGGTGCGGCGGTGGCCGACGAGGAAGGCGGTGACGATGGTGGTGGCCTCGATGGCGATCCACAGCACGCCGAGGTTCGCGGCCAGGACGGCCGCGCTCATGGCGGCGAGGAACGCCTGGACGAGGAGGTTGTAGCGGCGGGCGGCACCGGCGTCGGCCCGCTCGTGGGCGAGGTGGGCGGGGCCCGCGGCGCAGGCCAGGGCGGCGACCGCGCCGATGGCGAGCAGCAGCCACACGGTCAGGGCGTCGGCGCGCAGCAGCCGCCCGTACGCCGTCACCGGCCCGCGGTCGGGGACGGTGGCGGCGAGGGCGGCCCCGCTGAAGAGGATCGTGGCCGGGGAGACGAGGCCGAGCCAGGTGCCGACCGGGCGGGCCGGGGTCTCGTGGCCGGTGGCGAAGGGCGGTACCACCGGTCCGTCGGTGGCGAACGGCGGTGGCCCGGAAGGTGTCGCGGGAGGCCCGCCGGTGAGGGTGACCGGTCCCCCGGCGGCCGTGCCGGAGCCGGTGGCCCGTACGGGTTCGGCCGGTGTCCGCGGGGGCGGCGGCTTGTGCGCGAGGGCGGCGGAGTGCCGGGGGGCGTGGGCCCGGCGGTACGGCCGTACGCCGCGCAGCCCGGTGGCGGCGTGGGCGGCCGAGGTGGCGAGGGGCACCGCGATGGGGGCGGTCAGCAGCAGTGCGGTGGTGGCGTGCGTCATCAGTCGCGTAGCTCCCGCAGGTCGTCGATGCCGGTGCCGCCGAAGGCGGCCCGCATCCGGGTGGTGAGGATCTGCAGGACGAGAACGGCGAGCAGGACGTCGAAGGAGACGCCGAGTTCGACGATCAGCGGCACCCCGGAGGCGGCCAGGAAGGCCGTGGCGGTGATGCCGTTGTCCAGGAGCAGGAAGCCGACCACCTGCGCCAGAGCGCGGCGCCGGGTGACCAGGGTGAAGAAGCCGATCAGGACGACGGCGAGGCCGACCGGCAGGGCGCTCGTCGCGGGGGTGGGGTCGAGCTCGACGAGGGGCCGGGCGACGGCGTAGGCGAGGAGGGTGAGGAGGGCGGCGCTCAGCAGGGACGCGGCGACGTTGACCAGGGGCTGGGTCTCGCGGGCCTCGCTGACGTCCTCCTCGTAGTGGTGGGTGGGGGGCGGGGTGCCGGCGGCGAGGGCGCGCCGGATGAGGTGGGGCAGGGCTCCGGCGCGCAGCAGGCCGATGCCCGCGGCGATGGCGAGGAGGTTCCAGCGGCCCTCGTGCACGCCCAGCAGGGCGGCGACGGCGGCCAGGGCGACGCCCTGGAGGGCGAAGGCCCGGACGATCGAGGACAGTTGGCGCAGCCAGAGGACCACGACGGCCGCGAGCAGGAACGCGCCGCACGCCAGGTCGAGCAGCTGGGTGAAGACGCTGTCGTTCATGTGTCCCTCACTCACTCTCCTGTGAGGAAGTACGAGGCGGTGACCGCGAGCAGGGCCAGCAGGAAGGATCCGGCGAGCAGCTCGGGGACGCGGAACAGCCGCAGTTTGGCCCAGAACACCTCGGCGGCCGCGAGGGCGGAGCCGAGCAGGGCGACCTTGGCGGTGAGCAGGACGAGGGCGAGGGCGAGGGCGGCCGGTGCGGCGGTGGTCGCGATGCCCCAGGGGGCGGACAGGGAGGCGAGCAGTCCGAGCAGGACGGCGAGCCGCATCTGGGCACCGAGTTCGACCAGGGCGAGGTCGGGGCCCGCGTACTCCAGCACCATCGCTTCGTGGACCATCGTCAGTTCCAGGTGGGTGGACGGGTTGTCCACCGGCAGCCGGCCGGTCTCGGCGAGGACGCCGACGGCCAGCGCGGCGGTGGCCAGGAGCCCCGCCGGGGAGGCCAGCCGCACCGGGTCGTGGATGCCGCCGGAGACGATCGCGGACAGGTTGGTGGAACCGGTCGGTATCGACAGGGCGAACACCGCGAGGAGGATGGTCGGTTCGACGAGGGCGGCCACGGTCATCTCACGGGAGGCGCCCATGCCGCCGAAGGCGGTGCCGGTGTCCAGGCCGGCGAGGGCGAGGGCGACCGTGCCGAGCGCGAGCAGCGCCACCACGAGGATCAGGTCGGCGTCACCGCTGACGGGCGTGACGGTCGAGGTCAGGGGGACGAGGGCGGCGACGACGGCAGTGGTCGCGACGAGCAGGAGGGGGGCGAGGCGGAAGGCGGGCCCGGTGCCGACGGGGGTGATGGCCTCCTTGCGGAGCAGCTTGCGCAGGTCCCGCCAGGGCTGGAGGACGCCGGGGCCGGCCCGGCCCTCCAGCCGGGCCCGCACCTGCCGCATCGCGCCGGCGAGCAGCGGCGCTCCGGCGACGACGAGGACGACCTGGGCGGTCACGGCCGCCGTGCCGATGGCTCTCACGGTGTCTCCTCCTGCGTGTCCGCCGGCGTGCCCCGCCGCGCGATGCCGCTCACCAGCCCACCGCCAGGGCCAGCAGCACGGCGACAAGGCCGAAGAAGCCGTAACCGAGGTAGAGGTGAACGCTGCCGGTGGCCAGGCGGCGCGCGCTCTGGCCCAGGCCGGTGACGGCGGCGAGGACGGGGCGGTAGACACGGTGCTCGATCCGGTCGGGGATCCGGCTCTGGAAACGCACCCGTTCCACCAGATAGGCGGACTCGCGCAGCGGGGTGACGTTGACGTCCTGCTCGGGAGCGAGGACGTCGTCGAAGACCCGCTGGAGGGGTTCGGCGAACGAGGTCGCGGTGTAGGACATCCGGGCGGTCGGGGCGCCCCCGCCGCAGTCCCACAGCCTGACGTTGGCGCGGCGGCCGCGGCGGGCCGTGATCCGGATCAGGGCGGCGGCCGCGAGCACTCCGGCCGTCAGCGCGGCCGCCACCCACAGGGGGGACATGGAGGCGGCGAGCCGGTCCAGGCGCAGTTCGAAGCCGTCGCCGGAGAGCGTGGGCCCGCCCTTGAGTCCGGCGACTGCCACGGCTCGTGACAGGCCGTTGCCCAGCATGCCGGGTACGAGCGCGAGCCCGGTGCAGCCGACGGCGAGCAGGCCCATGCCGATGAGCATGCCGGGCGGGCTCTCGGTGGCGGCCGCGGCCCCGGCGCTGCGGGGGCGGGCGAAGAAGCCCACGCCGAGCGCCTTGACGAAGACGGCGGCGGCCAGCCCGGCGGACAGCGCGATGACCGCGACGGCGAGCGGCAGCACGATGGCGGTGGAGACGCCGGGCACGGTCAGGCCGTTGATGAGGGACTGGAGCAGCAGCCATTCGCTGAGGAAGCCGTTGCCGGGCGGGAGGGCGATCGCGCCGAGGGCGGCGACGGTGAAGAAGCCCGCGGTGGCGGGCATCCGGGCGCGCAGCCCGCCCATGCGGTCGAGGTCGCGCACGCCGGTGGCGCGGACGACGGAGCCGGCGGCGCAGAACAGCAGGGCCTTGAAGACGGCGTGGTTGGCGACGTGCAGGAGCGCGGCGGCGAGGGCGAGCGCGGCGGGCACCGGATAGCCGGAGGAGGCGAAGAGCCCGGCCGCGCCGACGCCGATGAGGACGAGGCCCAGGTTCTCGGACGTCGAGTAGGCCAGCAGCCTCTTGAGGTCGGAGGCCATGGCCGCCTGGAGGATGCCGTAGACGGCGGAGAGGGCGCCCGCGGCCAGGACGAGCAGCCACCCCCAGCGCGGGGCGCCGCCCAGCAGGTCGAAGGCCACGCGCACGATGCCGTAGGCACCGAGGTTGACCATGGCGGCGCTCATCAGCGCGGAGACGTTGCTGGGGGCCTCGGGGTGGGCCCTGGGCAGCCAGGGGTGCAGGGGCACCATGCCGGCCTTGGACGCGAAGGCCGCGGCGACCAGCACGAAGACCGTGCCGCGGGCGGTGGGTGACATCCCGCTCGCGCCCGCTCGCAGCGCGGTGAAGGTCTCGCCTCCGGCGCAGGCGGCGAAGAGGGCCATGCCGGCCAGCAGCAGGACCAGGCCGAGGTGGGTCATGACGGCGTACCAGACCCCGGCCTCGCGGACGGAGGCGCGGTCGCGCTGGTCGGCCAGGACGAGCAGCAGCGAGGTGAGGGCCATGACCTCCCACAGGAGGAGGAACGTCGAGACGGAGGCGGCCGCCGGGACGAGGACGAGGGTGAGGGCGAACAGGGGCAGCGCGGCCTGGACCCCGCGCGAGGCGACACCGCGCGCGTGGTCGCCCCCGGCGTAGCCGATGCCGTAGACGGCGACCGCGAGGACCACGGCTCCCGCCACCGCCATGAAGAGCCCCGACAGGGCGTCGACGGCCAGATAGACACCGGCCATCGGCAGCAGGCCGGGGAGGTGGACGGACCAGCGGCTGCCGCCGGAGGCCATGAGTCCGGCCGCGAGCCCGGCGCCGCCGAGGCCCGCGGTGCACACCCCGACGGCTATGACGCGCGCCCGTCTCGGCAGCAGCGCGCCGGACAGCGCTCCGGCGCCGGCGAGCCCGACCGCGAGGACCGCCGCGGTTTCGGCATCCCTCATGCGCGGTCCCTCGCTCGCGCGCTCCCCGGCCGTCCGCGGCCGTACGACGGCGTCGCGCCCGTCTCCCGCGTCGCGCCCCCGCCGGGCGCGGCCGCGCTCACCGGCCCGTCACGGCGCGGAGCGCCGCCACGATCCGGTCGGGGCGCGGCGGGCAGCCCTCGACCTTGAGGTCGACGGGGACCACGTCGGCCACCGCGCCCTCGACTCCGTGGCCACCGGCGAACTCACCGCAGTTCAGGGCGCAGTCGCCGACCGCCACGACGAGCCGGGGGCGGGGCATCGCGGCGACGGTGCGGCGCAGCGGTTCGGCCATGTTGCGGGTCACCGGCCCGGTGACGAGCGCGACGTCCGCGTGCCGGGGCGAGGCCACGAGGCGTGCTCCGTAGCGCTCGGCGTCGTAGACCGGCCCGAAGGCCGCCGCGATCTCGATCTCGCAGCCGTTGCACGATCCGGCGTCCACGCAGCGCACCTGGACCGAGCCGCCCAGGCGGCGGGCCGCGGCGGACTCGGCGGGGGCGGGCCGGGGCGGCGCGTCCTCCGCCACCCGTCCGGTCTCACGGATCTTGCGCAGCAGGCTCATTGAGGGCTCCCTCGGCTCGGCGTCGATGTGCCTCACGAAGGTGCGGCGGCCGTCTCCCGCCGTCACAGCGCGATCACGCGCCGGGAGACGGCCGCCGGTCGGAGGGGCCGGGAAGGGCTGCGCCGGGGCCTCGCGGGTTCCGCGACGGGCCCGGCCCGGATCGCCGGGGCCCTCGGACGGGATGGTCCGGTGGGTGCGGCCTTCGGCAGCCCCGTTGCATGAGGACTGACATGAGGACTGACTCTGCCCCGGGAAACGGGGTGCGGGGCGGCCGAGTTACGGGGAGTTCCGGCCACTGTGACGCCACGGACTGCTGGGACGGGTGGTTCGAAACCGCTTGCCGTACGCGGCAGAATCTACGAGGTCACCGGGCACCCCGGGGCACGGCGGTGAAACTCGGTGGCCGTATGACGGCTCCGTACGTCAGTCTGATTCCAGCCACCAGCCGAGGAATGGGAGACCGGTGGAGCTGTACGAATACGCGAGCCTCGACGCCGTCGGGCTGCGAGCGCTGATCCGGGCGCGTGAAGTGAGCGCGGCCGAGGTCGAGTCGGTGGCACGGCGCGCCCTCGCCGCGGCCGACGCCGACCTCGGCGCGCTGACGCTGCCGCTGTTCGAACCGGCCCTCGACCACGAGCCGGAGGGGCCGTTCGGCGGCGTGCCGTTCGTGATCAAGGACAGCGGACCGTTCGCGCGGGGCGTGCCGTTCACGCTCGGCAGCCGCAGCATCCGCGGTGCCGTCGCGCAGGCCGACCACGACCTGATGGCCCGCTTCCGCGCCGCCGGGCTGGTGGCGCTCGGCCAGACCACCGCCCCCGAGCTGGGCCTCAGCTTCTCGACGGAGCCGGTGCGCTACGGCCCGACGCGCAACCCCTGGGCACCGGACCGGGGTGTCGGCGGGTCCAGCGGCGGGGCGGCCGCGCTCGTCGCCGCGGGCGCGGTGCCGTTCGCCCACGGCAACGACGGCGCGGGTTCCCTGCGGGTGCCCGCCGCGTGCTGCGGGCTCGTCGGCCTGAAGCCGAGCCGTGGCCGTACGCCCAGCGGACCGCTCGCCGGGGAGGCGGCGTTCGGGCAGACGGTGGAGTTCGGGCTCACCCGGACCGTGCGCGACACGGCCCACCTGCTCGACGCCGTGGCCGCGCCGCCCGTCGGCGACAAGTACGCGGCGCCGCCGCCCCTACGCCCGTACGCCGAGGAACTGCGGGCCGACCCGGGCCGGCTGCGGGTCGCGCTCACCACGCGGGCGTGGTCGGGCGTGCCGGTCGACCCCCAGGTGGCCGCCGCGGCGGAGACCGCGGGCCAGGTCCTGGAGTGGATCGGGCACGTCGTCACCCCCGCCGGCCCGGCCGTCGATCCGGACGCGGTCGTCGAGGCGTTGATGCTCAGCGTCTACGCGACGGGCGCCGCGATGCTCAGGGCGCCGCGCAGGCCCGATCCGTCACTGCTGGAGGCGGTGTCGCGGGTGGTGCTCGGCGAGACGGAGGCGGCGAGCGCGCTCGACGTGATGGCGGCGGTCGACGCCCAGCACCGGGTCACACGCCCGGTCGGTGACTTCTTCACCCGGTACGACCTGCTGGTGACCCCGACGCTCGGGCAGCTCCCGGCACCGCACGGCACCCTCGACTACGACGGCCCCGGCCACACGGCCCGCTCCTGGCTGCGCCGCATCCTCGAATACGGCCCGTTCACGGCGGTGTTCAACGTCTCGGGCCACCCGGCGATGAGCTTGCCGCTCGGGCAGAGCCGGGAGGGGCTGCCGGTGGGGGTACAGCTGGTGGCCGCGCACGGGCGTGAGGATCTGCTGCTGCGGGTGGCGGCGCAGCTGGAACAGGCGGCACCGTGGGAGGACCGGAGGCCGCCGTTCTTCTGCGAGGTGGGCGTCGCCGAGGACCACGGCGGTGGCGCCGGTCTCCGGCAGCCCCGCCGCCACCTGGGCGTCCGTCACCAGCAGCGCGGGAGCGGCGTCCTCGGC
>NZ_JBFBBD010000128.1:0-10517 GCF_040689515.1 Streptomyces sp. NPDC051173 | reverse complement strand
GGGGCAAGCCCCCAGACCCCCACAATCCAGCCCGTCCGGCGTTTGAGGACGCGCCCGCAGGGCGCTGGGGTCCGGGGTCTCCCCGGTTTCGGGAAGGGGCGGGTAGGGGCGGGTAGGGGAAAAAGCCCGCCGCAGGCGCCAACCGACCGAAACGAAACGATCAGCGCGCCAAGTCCGCAGGACACCCCGTGCCACGCGGCAACTTATAAGGCGAAGCGATCCGATACGTGCCGGCCCGCGGAGCGTAAAGCATCGTCCAGTCATCCTCAGGCTGCCCCGCCCGAGGCTCCTGCACCTGCTTCACCAGGCAGCCGTTCACATTGACCGCCGGCTCCCCGTGCGGGCCGGGCTTCGGCGGCTGGACGGCCTTGCCGTCCTTGTCGACGACGCTCAGCCACGGGGAGTACGGGATCCGGATGAGCACCTGGCCCGCGGACTTCACGGTGATCGTGACCTCGTTGGCCTCGACGCGGTCGACGACGGCCGGCGGGTCGGCGAGCGGGGTCGGCGCGTCGACCTCGTAGACCCGCCAGTTGTCGTCGGACCACACCTGCCGCAGGTACGGCTGGCCCTTGACGACGAGCTTGGCCTCCGCCTTGGCGGCGTCGTCGGGCTCGTCGGTGGGCAGCACGACGTAGTGCACGGCCCAGCGGTCGAGCCAGGCGCGGTAGCTGGAGGGGTTGAGCAGGTCGGGCTCGTAGAAGAGCGGGTTGCGCTCGCGGTCCGCCTGCCGGTTCCAGCCGCGGGCGAGGTTGACGTACGGCGCGAGGGCCGACGCCTCGCGGTGGCTGCGGGCCGGGACGACCTCGACGCGCCCGCGGTCGGCGTCCAGCTTGTGCAGCCGGTCGACCAGGGGCGCGAGCTCCCGCGCCCAGGACGCGGCGGGCGTGGTGTGCATGATGTCGCCGATGGCGTTGGTCGCCTGCCAGACCGAGCAGGTGAGCAGGGCGAGGACGAGCGCGGTCCAGCCCCGGGCCGAACGCAGCAGCTCCGCACGCGGCGGAACTTTGCGCTCCGTGAGGACGGCGACGAGCACGACCCCGCCGAAGACCATGCCGAGCCGGGAGATGTTCGTGCCGATCTGCGACGGGATCAGCCAGACCAGCAGCACACCGAGGACGTAGAGCGCCGACACCATCCGCACCGTGCGCCACTGCTTGGGCACGAAGACCACCCCGAAGATCCCGCTGAGCAGCGGCAGGATCGCGGAGGGGAAGAACATCGGCTGCTGGCCGGAGAAGGGGAACAGCCAGGCCGACAGAGCGACCACCGCGACCGGCGGCAGCCCCAGCGCGTACGCCGCCGGACGGCGCTTGCCGAGCCACAGCGCGGCCGCCACTATGCCCACGAAGAGCCCGGCGACCGGGCTCCCTGCGGTGGCCAGCGCGGCCGCCGCCCCGGAGAGCGCGGCCCGCCCCCACTTGTACCTGCCCTCGGTGCGCCACCGCACGGGCCACGCGAAGATCGCGGCCACGGCCGCCAGCCCGAACATCATGCCGAGCCCGAACGTCACCCGCCCGGAGATCGCGTTGCAGGTGAGCGCGACCGCGCCGTAGAGCGCGGGCCACAGGGGCCGCCGCACGGCGCGGCTGCGCACCAGCAGCAGGGCGATCAGCCCGGCGGACACCGTGCCCGCGATCATCATGGTGGGCCGGACACCGAGCTGGGCCATCAGGTACGGCGAGATCGCGCTGTACGAGACGGGGTGCATCCCGCCGTACCAGGAGAGGTTGTACGCCGACGACGGGTGCTGGAGCGCGAACTCCGCCCAGGCGTCCTGGGCGGCGAGGTCCCCGCCGCTGTTGGCGAACACCAGGATCCACAGCACGTGCAGCAGCGCGGCCACGAGGAGCGTGGTGAGCACCGGCCGCCCGGCGAGGGTGCGGGCGGCGTGCAGCAGGCGCTCCCGCACGCTCCCGCCGCCCTGCGGCGGGCGGTCGGGTACCCGTATCCGGGAGGGGGTGTCCTTCTTGCCGGACGGCTCCTCCGGTTTCCCGGCGCGCGTCGGCCCCACGGTGGTCACTGCTGCTCTCCCCGTCTCCCCCGAGGTCATCCCCCATCTTCACGCTGTCCCGGTTCCCACGGGTAGCGGCACGGCGTTCCGGCCGTACTCAAACCCTCGCGACGCTAGCACGCCGGGCCGAAGTGGCCCGCACCGAGAAAGGGCTCCTGGTCCGTACGCACTCGTACGGACCAGGAGCCTCGCGTTCCTGTCTGCCCGGCGGCTCAGCCGAGGCGCGTCAGCTTCGCGCCGAAGCCGGGCTCGGCCAGCGGCTCCTTGAGTGCCACCGGCACCTTCATCGCGCTCGGGCCGCTGCCCACGGTCAGCTCGCCGACCTCGGTGCCCGCCTTCGCGGAGTGCGGCACGGGCTTGCCGCCCTTGCCCACGACGAGCTTCGCGGTCATGCCGGGCCAGCCGACACCGGTGAGGTCCCGGGTGGCGACGACCGGGGTCTTCCCGCCCAGGCCGTCGTCGACGTAGCCCACGACGTCGCCCTTGCTGACGAGCTTCGCCGAGGTCAGCGCGTTCTGCACGTCCTCGATCATCTTGTAGCTGACCTTCTTGACCAGCTTCAGGCTCATCTCGGCGTTGACGTCGGGACCGCCCTTGAAGTGCTGGGCCATCGTGACGCCGAGGATCAGGTTCTCCTTGCCGTTGATGGTCCGCTTGGCGGCCCACATCAGGGTGCCGCCGGCCGGGGTGGAGGAACCCGTCTTGATGCCGAGGCCACCAGGCTTGATCAGCAGCTCGTCGTTGTTGTTGTTCAGGTGCTGGCCACCGGCGACGTTGGTGTTGGGCTTGGCCACGATCTCCCGGAAGACGTCGTCCTTCATGACCTCCTCGGCCAGCTTCAGCTGGTCGACGGCCGTGCTCTTGGTCGTCTCGTCCAGGCCGCTGGGGTCGGTGTAGGTCGTGTTGGTCATGCCCAGCGACTTCGCCGCGTCGTTCATCTTCGCGACGAACGCCTCCTTGGACTGGGCGTCCCAGCGGGCCAGCAGGCGGGCCGCGTTGTTGCCGGAGGGGATGAGCAGCATCTGGAGCAGGTCGTACTCCGAGACCTTCTCGCCCTGCTTCAGGGTCACCAGCGACTCGTCCTTGGCGTGGGAGTCCTGCTCCGCCTGCGCGTCGACCGTGATGTCGGGACCCTTCTCACCCTTCTTGAGCGGGTGGTCCTTGAGGATCACGTAGGCGGTCATCACCTTGGCGACGCTCGCGGTCGGCGTGGGCGTCTCGTCGCCGTACGTGCCCAGGCTGCCGACCCCCGCGACCTTGGCCGCGGCCTGGCCCTGGTCGGGCCACGGCATGGCGAACTTCTCGCCCGGGAAGGTGTACGTGGCCTTCGCGGCGGCCGTCGTCAGCGTCGGGGCGGGCAGCGGGCGGAACGCCTGCACCACGCAGAAGATGATCGCCAGCAGCACCACGATCGGCGCGTAGATCTTCACCCGGCGCAGCGTGCTGCGGACCGGGGTGGGCGCGGGCGGCGGCGTGTTCGTCAGCTGCGCGAGCAGGTCCAGCGGCGCGGCGGGCTGCTCGGGCGCGGCGTCCGCCCCGGGCTTCGGGGCCGCCGGCTCCTGCGGCTCCGCCGGAGCCTTCGGCTTCGTCTTCGGCGGGGCGGGGGGCGGCGTGACCGAGACGGGTATGGCCGGCTTCTCGGCGGACTTCGCGGGCGCGCCGTCCAGCGACTTCAGCGGCACGAACTGGCTGGTGCGCTCGGAGTCCGACTCGGCCTCGGGCGCCTTCGGCGCCTTGATCAGCGCGGTGGGCTGATCGTCGGAGCCGGCCTTGGCGGGCGCCTTCGCGGGTGCTTCGGGTGCCTTGATGAGCGCCGTGGGCTGGTCGCCGGATCCGGTCTTGGCGGCTGCCTTGGCGGGAGCCTTGGCAGAGGCCTTGACCGCGCCGAAGACGGCGGTGGGCTGATCGGCGGCGGGCTTGCCGGCACCGCCCTTCTCGGCGGCGTCCTTCCCGGCGGCGTCCTCGGCCTTGGGGCGCACCGCGCCGAAGACGGCCGTGGCCTGGTCGGCCGCGGGCTTCCCGGCACCGTCGGGCTTCTCGGACTTCTTCGCCTCGCCGTCGGTCACCCGGACCCAGGAAGGCTTCTGAACGCCGTCGCCGGACTTGCCGGAAGCGGCGGCGGGCTTGTCACCGCCGGGCTTGTCACCGCCGGCCTTGTCAGCGTTGGCCTTCTCGCCGTCCGCCTTCGGGCGCAGGGTGCCGAAGACGGCCGTGGCACGGTCCTCGGCGGGCTTCTCCGAACCGTTCGACGGCTTGCCGCCGTCGGCCTTCTCGGCGCCGTCCTTCGCCTTGGGGCGCACCGCGCCGAAGACAGCCGTGGCGCGGTCGGCAGCGGGCTTCCCGGCACCGTTCGCGGGCTTGTCACCGTCGGCGCCGTCTGCACCGTCGGGCTTCGGCCGCACCGCGCCGAACACGGCGGTGGCACGGTCGGCGGCGGGCTCGGGCTTCTTGTCGCCGGGAGCGGTTCCGGCGGCGCCGGCTGCACCGTTCGGCTCTTCCGCGTCGTCGACGGCCGCGTCGGCGACCCACGCCGCGACGGCGGCCTTCAGGCGCGCGTCACCGCCACGCACGGCCGCCTTGCCCGGGTCCTCACCCGGCGAAACGGGCGGCTTTTCGTCGGAATCCGCGCGCTCGGGGGTTTCCTCGGACTTCGAAGGCCGCGCGTCGGACGCGGCGGAGGTTTCCGATTCCCGGAAAACCCCCAGCCGCGGGTCGCGCTCGCCTTCAGTCGTCTCCCCCGACGACTTCCGCTGCTCCGACTTGTCGGGGGACTCGCCCGCCACCGATGCCTCCTCGAATTCCCACGCCATACGCCGTCACGGGGCGCGACTGCCCCGCCCAGGACCTTCACAACGCTTACCAGTGTCCTTCGTCGCCGCCTCGCGACCGCGCAACCGCACCGTCAAAGGGCTTCGACTGGCCTCACCGACGTGCTAGACGAGACGACATACCTACCGGTTCCCACCCGAAGCCACCACGCACTCTCGACAGACCAATGTGAGAGGGGTCACCCTGTCACTCATCCACGCGGGGAGGCATGGATGGGCAGGAGCCGCAGAACAATTCCGGAGGAGCTTCTGCTGCTCGCCTTGGACCCGGCCACGGGTACCACGGCGCAGCCGCAGTCGCTCGACCTCGGTCTCGCCGGGGCACAGCTCGTCGAGCTGGCTCTGGCCGGACGGATAGCCCCAGACGGGGATCGTATCGCCGTGGTGATGCCACGGCCGACAGGAGATCCGACCCTGGACTCCGCACTGGAGCTGCTGCGTCGCCGCGGCAGCCCGGTCCGCGCCGTCCACTGGATCGGCGGGCCCCGGCTGGGGCTGCGTCAGACGTATCTCACGCATCTGGAGCGGTGCGGCATGGTGCATGCCGTGGCGGGCCAGATGTGCGGGGTACTGCCGACGACCCGTTATCAGGCCACGGACACGGCCATCAGCCGGGAGATCAGGGCCCGGCTGGACAGCGCGATCCGCACCGGCGTCCCGCCGGACCCGCGGACCGCGGCGCTGGCCGCGCTGGCCCACGCGGTGGGTCTGGGCAAGCATCTCTACCCCGGTAACGAGGGGCGGTCCTCCCGCTCCCGGCTCCGGGATCTGATCAGGCACGACCCGATGGGCGGGCTCGTGGCCCACGCCGTCATGGACGTGCAGAACGGCGTCGGCGCACAGCCACGGCGACAGCCGGCCACGGCCGGCGGCAGCAACGGCCCAGGACGCCGTACGACGTCCGTCCGGGCCACGGTGGAGCCCTCCGGGGCCTCCGCCCAGCAGATGGCGCACGGGGCGGCCGTGATGGCCCGCGCGGGCGCTTCCTGAACCGGTCCCCCAGCCGGTGAATCGTTAAGCCGCCAGGCAGTCCGGCACCGCGGCGACGCCGCGGCCGGCACCGCCGGCGGCCCCGGCAACACCTTCGGCACGACGCGTAGTACAGCTTCGGCACATTTGACACACCCTCAGTTCCACCCGCTCCACCGGCCGCACCGCAGTCCTCCGGCCCGGTCCGGGAGCCGCGGAACCGCGCGGGGTGGTGGGCCTGTCGCCCGGGACGGCGGCACGGTCCGCCGCCCCGCGCACGCATCTGCCGTCCCACCGCGCCGCCGCACGTCACACCCCTTGCCGCGGGTCACCGCCGGTGGACCCTGTGTAGGCCGTTTTCCAGCGCCGCCCCGGCCAGTGGTGGCAGGCTGCGAGGTCAGGAGACAGAGCATGACGGAGCCGGAGGTGCGTCCCGTGGCGTCCAGTGTCAATCCCACCGTTAGGCGACGCCGCTTGGGGCAGGAGCTGCGCAAGCTCCGCGAACTCAAGGGCATGACAGCCGAGGAAGTGGCCGAACGGCTACTCGTCTCGCAGTCGAAGATCAGCAGGTTGGAGAACGGCCGACGGAGCATCAGCCAGCGTGACGTCCGCGACCTGTGCGGGGTGTACGGGGTCGAGGACCACCGCATCGTCGATTCGCTGATGCAGATGGCGAAGGAGTCGCGCCAGCAAGGCTGGTGGCACGCCTTCGGCGACATCCCCTACAGCGTCTACATCGGCCTGGAGACCGACGCCGCCTCGCTGCGGGTGTACGAGGCGTCGCTGGTCCCGGGCCTGTTGCAGACCCCCAACTACGCGAGCGCGGTGACGGAGGGGTCCTGGCCGGAGGCCACAGCGGCCGACATCGAGCGCCGCGTGCAGGTCCGCATGCGACGGCAGGAGCGCATCACCGACCCCGACAACCCGCTGCGCCTGTGGGCCGTCATCGACGAGTCCGCGCTGCGCCGGATCGTCGGCAACCGCTCCATCATGCAGGAACAGATGCGCAAACTGGTCGAGTTCAGCATGGAGCCCCACATCACCGTGCAGGTGCTGCCGTACGACGTGGGCGCGCACCCGGGGATGTACGGCAAGTTCTGCATCCTCGAATTCAACGACCCGCAGGACGCCAGCACCGTCTATCTGGAGGGCATCACCAGCGACCTGTATCTGGAGAAGCCGAATGATGTCCAGACCTACAGCGTGATGTATGAGCATTTGCGTATGCAGGCACTCAATGCCGAACACTCACGGCAGTTCATCGAGCACGTCGGCGAGGAGTGGGCGACCGACTGAGACGCGAAAGGGCCGCACGGTACACCGCACATCCTGTTTCAGGGAAGAGACTTCCTGGATATGCCATCCGGTCGAGTGAATGGGCCATTCATCAGCTGATGTTGGCGCGTACCGTCGTCGGCGTCTGGGGAATCCGGTCGGACAACCGGCCTTCCACCCAGGCGATATCGACAGCGACTCACCCAAGGCATGGGAGCAATCATGGCGATCCAGCAGGGAAACACCACGTGGCGTAAGTCTTCGTACTCGCTGGCCAACGGCGACTGCGTGGAGGTCGCCTCCCCCCTCCCCCTGACCATCGCGGTTCGTGACTCCAAGGAGCCGCAGCGCGCGGCGCTGAGCTTCGGCCCGGACGCCTGGTCCGCGTTCGTGGCGACCGTCACCTCTGCCGCCTGATCCATCGGCCGATCCGATTCTTCTCGGCAGTCCCGTGCGGAGCCCTCTCATCCTGGCGGCTGAGGGGGCTCGGCCGTTTCCGGGGGCGGGTTGCTGGCGCCTGCGGCGAGCTTGTTCCCCAGCCCCGCCCCTTCCCGGCTGCATCTGATGTGCGGCTCCGCCGCGTGGGGGCGCGTGCCCCAGACCCTCAGCTGCGGGCCCGTCGGCGCCTGCGGCGGACTTTTCCCCCACCCCGCCCCTTCCCGAAACTGGGGCTCCGCCCCAGACCCCGACGCGCGGGTCCGTTGCCGCCTGCGGCGGGAGCTCCCCCAGCTACCGCTGGGAGGTGCCCCCAGCGGGCGCGTCCTCAATCGCCGGACGGGCTGGATGTGCGGACCGTAGTCCGCAGTGCCTGCGGCCCGCAGGTCGCGAACCACGGTCCGTGAAATTCAGCCCGTCCGGCGCTTGAGGACACCGCGCGAAGCGTGGTTGGGGGTCTGGGGGTCTCCCCCAGTTTCGGGAAGGGGCGGGGCTGGGGAACAAGCCCGCCGCAGGCGCACCCGGCAGCCGGCCCGCACCCACCCCCGCCACCCCCTACCGCGGATACCGCGCCAGCCAAGCCGACTTCGGCGCCGCAGGCCCATGCAGGCCCGCCCCCTCCGTCAGCTCCATCGCGAAGTCGTCCGCCAGCTCAAGGATCGTCGCCCGCCCCTCCAACTCCGCGACCCAGGCGGCAGGCAAGGCCGTCTCCCCGTGCAGCGCACCGAGGAAGTTGCCGCACAGGGAGCCCGTGGAGTCGGAGTCCCCGCCGTGGTTGACCGCGAGCAGCAGGCCGTGGCGTACGTCCTCCGCCACCAACGCGCAGTACACGCCCATGGCCAGCGCCTCCTCCGCCACCCAGCCCTCGCCGAGGGAGGCGACCCGCTCCGGCGACGGCATTCCCTGCCGCACCGCGCCGAGCGCCTGCTGGAGGGCGCCGCTGGTCTCCTCGTGGCCGGGGTGGGTGGCCAGGACGGCCAGCGCCCGCTGGACGGCGCCGTCCAGGCCGTCGCCGCGCGCCGCACCGTGCACGATGACGGCGAAGGCGCCCGACGCCAGATAACCCGACGGGTGGCCGTGCGTCTGCACGGCGCATTCGGCGGCGAGTTGGAAGACGAGATCCGGCTCCCAGCCCACCAGCAGCCCGAACGGTGCGGAGCGCATCACCGCGCCGCAGCCCTTGGAGCCCGGGTTCTTGGGTGCCGCCAAGGTGCCCATGGTGGTGTCGGCGAGGCCGGACAGGCACGCGTTGCCGGGTGCCCGTCGCGCGTACAGCCACTCCTCGCGCGCCAGCCAGCCGGCGTCCGGCTCACGCTCGTCGGGGCCCCAGTCGCGCTGGGTGGCGGCCCAGCGGAGGTGGGCGCGGTGCACGTCGGTGGGCGGATGCCAGGCGCCGGTGTCCCGTCGCACATGGGCCCGTATCAGCCCGTCCACGGTGAAGAGCGTCATCTGGGTGTCGTCGGTGACCGCGCCGCGCCGCCCGTACGCGGGCACGTAGTCGGTGACGCCCTCCGGCCCGTGGGCGGCGCGGATCGCGTCGAGGGAGTCGAACTCGATCCCCGCGCCGAGCGCGTCGCCGATCGCCCCGCCGAGCAGGCAGCCGCGCACCCGGGCGCGGAAGTCCTGCTGTTCTGCTCGGCTCCACAGCGCGGGGGTCGCGCCGGCGGTCGTGGTCACGTCCTGGCCTCCTGGCGTCGCTTCGTTCCGTCGGTGTCCGACACGGCTACAGCACTGTAATCGAGCCCCTCACCGGGCCTTCAGCCCTTGACCGGCCGGACCGTGGCCATGATCTTGTCGATCTCGGCCTCCGGCAGCGCGTCGGGCACGCCCTGGTCCGCGTAGACGACCCAGCTGTGGAACTTCCCGTCCGGCAGCTTCTCCACGATGCTCTTGGCGATCGCGGTGGCCGGAACGCAGCTGCTCGGGCGGTTGGCCACGGTCACCTTGGCCGTCGCCGTCCAGCCGTCGATGCCGTTGTGCTTCCACGGCTTGGCCTCGGACACCTCGATCTTCGGCTTGTTCGTCTTGCCGCCGTAGGCGAAGAAGCCCCAGTTTCCCGCCCAGTTCCGGGCGTTCTCCTGGATGCTCAGCGACGTGTCGCCGCCCATGGTGCCGACCGTGGCGAGCTGGCCCTTGCCCGCCTCGCCGAGCGCCTTGGGGTTGGCGCTCGATGCACAGCCGCCCTCGCGGAAGTGGGCCACGTCCCGCATCGTGATCTCCGGCTTGCCGGACTCGTCGACGTACGACGACATCGTGTCCTGCGGCAGGAGGTTCCACTGAGTCCCCTTGCCCGGCACGTCGTACCGGAAGCGGTACTCCCTGGCGGTCTGCGTCTGCCAGCCGGCGACCATCGGCTGGGCGCCCGAAGGCGCCGGGCTGTCACCGCCCGCGGGCTTGTCGTCCTTCTTGCCGCCCGGGGCGGGAGCGACGGCGTTCCGGTCCTTCCCGGCCTCGTCGCTCTTCTTGTCGTCCTTCAGCAGGAAGAACGCGCCGCCACCGATGACGGCCAGCGCCACGACACCGCCGACGACGGCGAGCAGGGTCTTGTTGCCGTTCCGCTGCGGAGCGGGAGCGGGCGGCTGCGGGGGCGGCTGCATGCCGTACGGGTGCGGCGGTTGCATGCCGGGCGGCGGGGGCGGCTGCATGCCCGGCGGCGGGGGCGGCGGGGTCACGGCCGGCTGTGCGAAGACGGTCGGCTGCGCGTGCAGCCCGCCGCCTCCGCCGCCGGGCGGCGGCACCACCGCGGGTTGGTCGACGGCCGTGGCCTCCGGGGACTGCTGAGGTTGATGCGGCTGCTGGGGATTCTGAGGCCAAGACATGCGCGTTACTTTATGCAGTGCACTGTCGCGGTCGGGTTGAGGTGATTCGACAGGTTGGCAACTGTGGGTGTGGGGGCGGGTGGCGCCTGCGGCGGGCTTTTTCCCCAGCCCCGCCCCTTCCCGAAACCGGGGAGACCCCGGACCCCAGCGACCTTCGGTCGCGTCCTCAAACGCCGG
>NZ_JBFBBD010000127.1:0-10931 GCF_040689515.1 Streptomyces sp. NPDC051173 | reverse complement strand
CACCAACTCACCCAGCAGATGCCGGGCGAGCACCACAGGACTCGGATAGTCGAAGACCAGCGTGGCCGACAACCGCAGACCCGTGGCCGCGTTCAGCCGGTTCCGCAGCTCCACCGCGGTCAACGAGTCGAAACCGAGCTCCTTGAACGCACGCTCGCTGTCGACCGAGCTTCCGTCGGCGTGTCCCAGGACAGCGGCGACCTGCGTGCACACCAGCGCCCGGAGGGCGTCGTCCCGCTCGGACTCCGACAGGTTCGCGAGGCGCCGCCACAGCTCCGGGGCGTCGGCGCCGGACGACGCCTCCACCGTACGGCGCGTGGGGATGCGCAGCAGGTCGCGCAGCAGCGCGGGCACCACTCCGGACGAAGCCTGGGCACGCAGCGCGGGCAGGTCGAGCCGCAGGGGCAGCAGCACCGCTTCCGCCGTGGTCGCGGCGGTGTCGAACAGCGCCAGGCCCTCTTCCGAGGTGAGCGGGGAGATGCCGCCGCGGCGCATGCGGCGGACGTCCGCCTCGTCCAAGTGGCCCGTCATGCCGCTGCGTTCGGCCCAGAAGCCCCATCCGAGCGACACCGCCGGCAGGCCGTCGGCGCGCCGGTGGGCCGCCAGGGCGTCGACGAACGCGTTCGCCGCCGCGTAGTTGCCCTGCCCCGCACCACCGAACGTGCCGGCGGCCGAGGAGAAGAGCACGAACGCGGACAGGTCCAGGCCCCGGGTCAGCTCGTGCAGGTGGAGGGCCGCGTCGACCTTGGGCCGCAGAACCGCGTCAATCTGCTCCGGCGTGAGCGACTCGACGACGCCGTCGTCGAGCACACCGGCCGCGTGCACGACCCCCGTCAGGGGGTGCTCGGCGGGCACACCGGCCAGGAGCTCCTCCAGGGCCGCGCGGTCGGACGTGTCGCAGGCCGCCACGGTCACCGAGGCGCCCAGCGCGGTCAGTTCCGCCGCCAGCTCGGGCGCGCTCGCCGCCTCCAGGCCCCGCCGGGAGACCAGCAGCAGATGCCGCACACCGTGCCGCACGACCAGGTGCCGTGCCACAAGGGTCCCCAGCGTGCCGGTCGCACCGGTCAGGAGCACGGTGCCTTCCGGGTCCCAGTCGAAGCCGGACTCCGCCGTGGCCGCGGCGGCGCGCGCCAGCCTCGGGGCGAACAACTCGCCCGACCGTACGGCGATCTGCGGCTCGCCGGAGGCCGACACCGCGTCCAGGATTCCGGTGCCCGTCTGCCGATCGTCCAGGTCGACCAGGACGAACCGGTCCGGGTGCTCCGCCTGCGCCGACCGGACCAGGCCCCACACCGCGGCCGCCGCCAGATCGGGGACATCCTCACCGGGTGCGCTCGACACCGCCCCCTCGGTCACCACGACCAGCCGCGAACCGGCGAACCGCTCCTCGGCCAGCCACCCTTGCAGCATCTCCAGAGCCCGCCGCGTGACGTCCCGTACATCAGCCGGGCCGCCATCGGGAGCCGCGGTGAAGGAGACCGCCACCGCGTCGGGAACCGCCGTGCCGTCCTCCACGGCTGCCCGCAGCGCCGCCAGGTCCGCATGGGCCACCGCGCCCGGCGCATCACCGAGGTACGCGGCCGCCGGGCCCAACGCCGCCCACCGTGCCGTGGAAGCGGCGGCGCGCATCGGGACGCCGCGCCACGCGACACGGTAGAGCGCGTCGTGCGTGGCGTTCGCCGCGGCCTCCAACTGCTCCGCCGACACGGTACGCGTGACCAAGGACGTCACCGCCGCGACAGGAGCACCGGTGGTGTCCGCCGCGACCAGGGACACCGCGTCCGGGCCTGCCGGGGCGAGCCGTACGCGCAGCGCGTCCGCACCCGTCGCGAACAGGGACACCCCACCCCACACGAACGGCAGGCCGGGCCCGCGGTCGCCCGCGTTCCGCTCCCGGGCGTCCGGGCCCGAGGCCATGGCATGCAGGGCGGAGTCCAGAAGGGCGGGGTGCAGCCCGAAACGGCTCGCGTCGGCACGCTGCTCCTCGGCGAGTACGACCTCGGCGAACACCTCGTCGCCACGGCGCCAGGCCGCCCGTACGCCCTGGAAGGCCGCCCCGTACCCGAGCCCCGTCGCCGCCAGCCGCTCGTAGAGGTCGTCCACCGCGACCGGCCCCGCACCGGCCGGCGGCCAGACGGCCAGCTCGGCGGCGGCCGCGGCCTCCTCGGCACCACGGGCCGGGCCGTCGGTCAGCACACCGGTGGCGTGCCGCGTCCAGGGGCCGTCGGCGTCGTCCTCGGGCCGGGAGTACACCGCCAGCGGCCGCCGGCCCGCCACGTCCGCGACGCCCACCGACAGCTGCACCTGCACCGCGCCGTCCGCGGGCAGTACGAGGGGGGCTTCGAGGGTCAGTTCGTCCAGGTGGCCGCAGCCGACCGCGTCCCCGGCCCGCAGGGCGAGCTCCACGAACGCCGTGCCCGGCAGCAGCGTCGTCCCGGCCACCGCGTGATCGGCCAGCCACGCGTGCGTACGCAGCGACAACCGGCCCGTCAGCAGGAACCCTTCCGCGTCCGCCAAGGCCACGACCGCCCCCAGGAGCGGGTGATCGGCCGAGCCCAGGCCCAGGCTGGCGGCGGCGTTCTGGCTCACCACCGGGCCTGTGGTCTCCAGCCAGTAGCGCTCACGCTGGAAGGCGTACGTGGGGAGGTCTACGCGACGCGCGCCCGTGCCGTCGAAGAGCTTGGCCCAGTCGACGGAAGCCCCGCCGACGAAGGCTTCGGCGACGGAGATCAGGAAACGGTCCAGGCCACCTTCGTCGCGGCGCAGCGAACCGACGGCGGTGATGGGTGTGTTGTGGGTCTCGGCGGTCTGCTCGACGCCCATCGTCAGGACCGGGTGGGCGCTGGACTCCACGAACAGGCGGAAACCGTCGTCCAGGAGCGCCTGGACGGTCTCCTGGAAGCGGACGGTCTGGCGCAGGTTGCGATACCAGTAGCCGGCGTCGAGCGTGCCGGTCTCCAGCACACCACCGGTCACCGTCGAATAGAACGGCACGGACGCAGAGCGGGGGGTGATACCGGCGAGGTCACGCAACAGCGCGCTCTCGATCTCCTCCACGTGGGCGCAGTGCGAGGCGTAATCCACCGCGATACGACGGGCACGGACACCGTCCGCCCCGCACCGGGCGAGGAGTTCGTCGAGGGCGTCGTTGTCACCGGAAACAACCACCGTGGCGGGTCCGTTGACGGCTGCCACTGCGAGTCGGCCGTCCAGCCGCTCCTCGACCGCCTCCGCATCCAGGGAGACCGAGACCATCCCGCCACGGCCGGACAGCGCACGCAGAGCCTTGCTGCGGAGTGCCACCACCTTCGCGGCGTCCTCCAGGGAGAGCGCGCCCGCGACACAAGCAGCCGCTATCTCACCCTGCGAATGCCCGATGACAGCCGCCGGCTCCACACCGGTCGAACGCCACACCTCAGCCAGGGAAACCATCACGGCCCAGAGAACCGGCTGCACAACGTCGACCTGGTCAAGCCAGCCGGCGTCCTCCGCACGCAGCAGACCAGTCAACGACCAATCCACATACGGCGCCAACGCAGCCGCACACTCCGCGACCCGCTCCGCGAACACCGGCGACGAATCCAACAACCCGGCAGCCATACCGACCCACTGCGACCCCTGCCCCGGGAACACGAACGCCACACGGCCATCCGCACCCGCAACACGACCCCGCACCACACCCGGAGCCTCACGCCCATCCACCAGAGCGCTCAGACCACCCCGATGCCCCGCCAGCACCACAGCCCGATGCTCGAAAGCACTCCGGCCGGCCGCCAGCGAGAAACCCACATCCAGCGGCGACAACTCCCCCACATGCGCGAGCAGCCGCTCCGCCTGCCCCCGCAACGCACCCTCGGACTTACCCGACACCACCCACGGCACCACCGACGGCTCGACCCGCGCCGGCTCCTCCTCGGCGACCGGCGCAGGCGCCTGCTCAAGGATGACGTGCGCGTTGGTGCCACTGATGCCGAAGGACGACACGGCCGCCCGGCGGAGTTCGTCGCTCTCGGGCCACGGTGTGGGGTCGGTCAGGAGCCTGACGGCCCCGGCGGACCAGTCCACGTGCGGGGACGGCTCGTCGACGTGCAGGGTCTGCGGCAGCAGGCCGTGCCGGATCGCCTCCACCATCTTGATCACACCGGCGACGCCCGCGGCCGCCTGGGTGTGGCCGATGTTCGACTTGATCGAGCCGAGCCACAACGGCTCGCCCTCGGGCCGCTCCTGGCCGTACGTGGCCAGCAGCGCCTGTGCCTCGATCGGGTCGCCCAGCGTCGTGCCCGTGCCGTGCGCCTCCACGGCCGCCACCTGCTTGGCGGAGAGCCTGGCGTCCGCGAGGGCCGCGCGGATGACGCGCTGCTGGGACGGGCCGTTCGGCGCGGTCAGTCCGTTGCTCGCGCCGTCCTGGTTGACGGCGGAGCCGCGGACCACGGCCAGCACGGGGTGGCCGTTGCGCTGCGCGTCCGACAGGCGTTCCAGCAGGAGCAGGCCGGCGCCCTCGCCCCAGCCGGTGCCGTCCGCCGCCGCCGCGAACGGCTTGCAGCGCCCGTCGGGGGCCAGGCCGCGCTGGCGGCTGAACTCCACGAAGGTCCCGGGCGTGGACATGACCGTGACACCGCCGGCCAGGGCGAGCGTGCACTCGCGTCGGCGGAGGGCCTGGGCGGCCCAGTGCAGGGCCACCAAGGAGGACGAACAGGCGGTGTCGATCGTCACCGCCGGGCCCTCCAGGCCCAGCGTGTAGGCCACCCGGCCGGAGGCGATGCTGCCGGCGGTGCCGTTGCCGAGGTAGCCCTCGACTCCCGCCGGGACCGACTCCAGGCCGGTGCCGTAGTCGTGGTACATGACGCCGGTGAAGATGCCGGTACGGCTGCCGCGTACCGACTCGGGGTCGATGCCGGCCCGCTCGAACGCCTCCCAGGCGGTCTCCAGCAGCAGCCGCTGCTGCGGGTCCGTGGCCAGCGCCTCGCGCGGGGAGATACCGAAGAACGCCGGGTCGAATTCCCCGGCTCCGTGCAGGAATCCGCCTTCGCGCGCATAGCTCTTGCCCACGGCGTCCGGATCGGGGTCGTAGAGCCCCTCGACATCCCAGCCGCGGTCCTCGGGAAAGCCCGAGACTGCGTCCACACCGGCGGCCACCGACCGCCACAGCTCCTCGGGGGAGCGCACGCCGCCGGGGTAGCGGCAGCTCATCGCCACGATGGCGATCGGCTCGTGGTCGGCGGACTCCGCCTCTTGGAGGCGCTGCCGCGTCTGGTGCAGCTCGGCAATGACTCGCTTGAGGTAATCCCGGAGCTTGTCTTCGTTACTCATCGCGCTTTCCCATCAAAAGCTGTCGGTCATAAGGCAGTCGACCGAAAAGAGATTGACCGACGGGCGGTCGGACATTGCGGGCGATCGGCTCAGATGATTCCGAGATCCTCGTCCACCATCCTGAAGAGGTCGCCGTCCGACGCCGATTCGAGTTTGTCGGCGAGGGCGGCGCTTTCCGGCATTTCCTGTGTCTCGTCGTATTTCGCCAGCAGGTCCCGCAGCCGGGAGACCACGTCCGTGCGGCCGATCTCCTCCAAGGTCATGGCCGACAGGCCGGCTTCGAGCCGGTCGAGGCGCACGGCCAATGGCTCGACCGCGGTGCCGGTGTCCCGCGTCAGTTCCTGGTGGAGGTACTGCGCCAGGGCCGTCGGCGTCGGGTAGTCGAAGACGAGGGTGGCGGGCAGCCGCAGCCCGGTGGCCGCGGTCAGCCGGTTGCGCAGTTCCACGGCCGTCAGCGAGTCGAACCCGACGTCCTTGAAGGCACGCCCCGGCTCGACCGTTTCCGTTCCGCCGTGGCCGAGGACGGCCGCGACGTTCCGGCGTACGGCGTCCAGCACGACGCGCTCGCCTTCCGCCGCCTGGGTACCGGCCAGCCGCTCCCGCAGCCCCGCCGACGCCCCGGCGGTCTCCGCGACCGCGCGGTTCCCGGGCAGACGCAGCAACTCGCGGAGGACGTACGGCACTTCGCCACCGGCTTCCTGGACGGTCGCCCGCAGGGCCGCCGTGTCCAGCCGCATCGGCGCCACCATGGCGGACCCACCGGCGCAGCAGGCGTCGAACAGGGCCAGCCCGTCGTCGCTCGACAGCGCACCGAGGCCGATGCCGCCCATGCGCCGCTTGTCGACCTCGGCCAGCCCCTCGGTCAGCGCGCTGCGCTGCTCCCACAGGCCCCAGGCCAGCGACAGGCCGGGCAGGCCCTGGGCGCGGCGCCGGGAGACGAGCGCGTCGAGGAAGGCGTTCGCGGCGGCGTAGTTGCCCTGCCCGGCGGCGCCCAGCGTGCCGGCGACGGAGGAGAAGAGCACGAACGCCGAGAGGTCCAGCTCCCGGGTCAGCTCGTGGAGCACCACGGCCGCCTCCGCCTTGGGGCGCAGCACCGCGTCGAGGCGCTCGGGCGTCAGAGACGCGACGACACCGTCGTCGATGACGGCGGCGGCGTGCACGACGCCCTTCAGCGGGTGCTCGGCGGGGATGCCCGCCAGCACCGCACCGAGTGCGTCCCGGTCCGCCACGTCGCAGGCGGCCCAGGTCACCGAGGCTCCGGCGGCGGTCAGGTCGGCCGCCAGTTCCGCCGCCCCGTCCGCCTGCGCTCCCCTGCGGCTCAGCAGCAACAGGTGCCGCACTCCGTGTTCCGCCACCAGGTGCCGGGCCACGAGGCCGCCGAGGGCGCCGGTCGCTCCGGTGACGAGCACCGTGCCCCGCTCGTCCCAGGTGGCCGACGCCCCTGCCGACGTGCCGCTCTCGCCGACGCGCACCAGCCGGGGCACCAGGGCCCGTCCGTCGCGTACGGCCACCTGCGGCTCGCCCGAGGCGAGGGCCGCGGCGACGGTCGCGGACGCCGTCCCGGCGGGGTCGCCGAGGTCGAGGAGGACCAACCTGTCCGGGTGCTCCGCCTGCGCGGACCGCACCAGGCCCCACACGGCGGCCGCGTCGGCGTCGCGCACACCGTGGGCGTCGGTCGCCACCGCGCCCCGGGTGACGACGACCAGGCGGGAGTCGGCGAACCGCTCGTCCGCCAGCCAGCCCTGGACCCGCCCCAGCGTCCCGGCCGTCGCCGCGCGCAGCCCGTCGCCACCGCAGGTGTCGGCATCGGCACCGCTCGGGACCGTGAGGAAGACCCACTCCGGAAGGCCACCGCCGTCGGATCCGGCCGGGCTCGTCGGATCGCTGTACGCCGTCACGTCCCAGCCGGCGGACCGCAGACCCGCCACCAGGTCGTCGCCCCCGTCGCCGGTCACCGCGCAGCGGAGGGCGGACGGAGCCGCGGCCGCCGGTGTCGGCATGCCGAGCCAGTCCAGCCGGAACAGCGACTCGCGCAGGCCGCCACGGGCCGCGTCGATCTGCGCGGGCGTGACCGGGCGGGTCACCAACTCGTCCACCGCGGCCACCAACTGGCCGGACTCGTCGGCCACGACGACCGACACACCGTCCGTCCCGGCGGACGTCAGGCGCACGCGGACCCTGGCCGCTCCGGTGGCGTGTACGGACACCCCGTTCCAGACGAACGGCAGGCGGACCCGGTCCGCGTCCTCCGCGCCCGCGTCGACCAGGCCGGCGGGCCCGGCCACGTGCAGGGCCGCGTCGAGCAGCGCGGGGTGGATCCCGTAGCGGGTCGCCTCCTGGGCGTGCTCCTCGGGCAGCGCCACCTCGGCGAAGACCTCGTCGCCCCGCCGCCAGGCCGCCTGTACGCCTTGGAACACCGGCCCGTACGCCAGGCCGCCCAGTGCGAACTGCTCGTACATGCCCTCGATGTCCACCGCGACGGCTCCGGACGGCGGCCAGAGGCCCGGCTCGTCCGACACCTGCGGCGGCGTCCCGGTCGGGGTCGCGGTCAATGCGCCTCCGGCGTGACGCGTCCAGGGCTGGTCCGGGTCACCGGACTCCTGCCGGGCATACACGTTGACGGGCCGCCGGCCGCTGTCGCCGGCACCGCCGACGACGACCTGGAGCTGGAGCGCGCCGTGTTCGGGCAGGACGAGCGGCGCTTCCAGCACCAGATCGTCCACCTGGCCGCACCCGAAGCGGGCACCCGCGTGGAGCGCCAGGTCGACGAGCGCGGTCCCGGGCACCACCACCGCCCCCAGCACCGCGTGGTCCGCCAGCCACGGCTGGGTACGTATGGACAGCCGGCCGGTGAACAGGCAGCCGTCGGAATCCGGCAGCGTCACCGCGGCACCCAGCAGCGGATGATCGGCCGCACCCAGCCCGACGGACCCGACGTCCGTCGGCCCTGCCACCGACTCCAGCCAGTAGCGCTCGCGCTGGAAGGCGTAGGTCGGCAGCTCGACCTGACGGGGGCGCGCCGGGGCGAGCAGCGCTGCCCAGTCCACGGAGTGGCCCTGGACGTAGACCTGAGCCAGGGCTTCGAGCAACGAAGCCGCTTCGTCACGGTCCTTGCGCAGGGCCGCGGTGAAGAGCAGGTCAGGGGCGGTGTCCTGGCCCATGCCGGACAGGACACCGTCCGGGCCGAGCTCCAGAGTCGTGGTCACGCCCTGGTCCGCCAGGCATGCGACGCCGTCGGCGAAGCGGACGGTCGCGCGGACGTGGCGCACCCAGTAGTCCGGGTCACATATGTCTTCGGCGGTGGCGAGACCGCCGGTGAGGTTGGAGACCAGGGGGATGCGCGGGGCCTCGTAGGACAGTCGCTCGGCCGTCTTGCGGAAGTCGGCCAGCATCGGCTCCATGAGCGGGGAGTGGAACGCGTGCGAAACCCGCAAGCGCCGCACCCGACGACCCTCACCCCGCCACAGCGTCTCCAGCTCCGCCACCGAAGCCTCAGCACCGGAAACCACCACCGACGACGGGCCGTTGACAGCGGCGATGTCCACATCGGTGTAATCGGCGAGAGCGGTACGGACGGAGGTCTCGTCCGCCTCCACCGCCAGCATCGCCCCACCCGACGGCAACGCCTGCATCAGACGCCCACGCGCGGCGACGAGTGCGCACGCGTCCGCCAGCGACCACACACCAGCCACATACGCGGCCGCGATCTCACCGATGGAGTGCCCGGCCACATAGTCCGGCTTCACACCCCACGAAGCAACCAGCCGGTGGAGAGAAACCTCCAGGGCGAACAGGCCGCACTGCGTGAACACCGTCTCATCGAGAGCGTCACCGTCCTCGAACACGACCTCACGCAAAGGCCGTTCCAGCAAGCCGTCGAACTCCGCGCACACCTCATCAAACGCCTCAGCGAAGACAGGGAAAGCTTCGTACAGCTCCCGGCCCATCCCGGCCCGCTGACTGCCCTGCCCCGAGAACACCAACGCCAACTTCCCCGGCGCCGACATACCCCGGACCACACCGGCGGCAGGCTCACCCGACACCACCGCACCCAACCCGGCAGCGAAACCACCCAGCTTGTCGCCCAGGACGACCGCACGATGCTCGAACGCCGACCGCGCCGACACCAGCGAATGCGCAACATCGACCGGCTCAACGGCCTCGCCCCGCGTCAACGACAGCAACCGCTCCGCCTGACCCCGCAACGCCGCCTCGGACTTCGCCGACACCACCCACGGCACCACAGGCAACGAGCACTCCGAAGCAGCCGGAACCTCCGGCTCCGGAGCCTGCTCCACGATCACATGAGCGTTCGTCCCGCTGGCTCCGAAGGACGAGACACCCGCCCGACGAGGCCGACCGGTCTCCGGCCATGAGGTGGCTTCGGTCAGGAGTTCCACAGCTCCCATCGACCAGTCGACGTGGGGCGAAGGCTCGTCGACGTGCAGCGTGCGCGGCAGCTCACCATGCCGCATCGCCAGCACCATCTTCATGATCCCGGCGACACCAGCCGCCGCCTGCGTGTGACCGATGTTGGACTTCACCGAGCCCAGCAACAGCGGCTTGTCCTCCGGGTGTTCCTGGCCGTACGTGGCGAGCAGCGCCTGGGCCTCGATCGGGTCACCCAGCTTCGTACCCGTACCGTGCGCCTCCACCGCGTCCACCTCGGCAGCCGACAAGCCTGCGCTCGCCAGCGCGGCCCGGATCACCCGCTGCTGCGACGGACCGTTCGGCGCCGTCAACCCATTGCTCGCACCATCCTGGTTCACAGCCGAGCCACGCACGACCGCCAGCACCTGGTGACCATTGCGCCGCGCGTCCGACAGCCGCTCCAGCAGCAGCATCCCGGCGCCCTCGGAGAACCCCGTGCCGTCCGCACCCGCCGCGAACGCCTTGCAACGACCGTCAGGAGCCAGCCCACGCTGACGGCTGAACTCCACGAACAACGCCGGCGTCGCCATCACCGTCACACCACCCGCCAACGCCAGGGAACACTCCCCCTGACGCAGCGACTGCACCGCCAGATGCAACGCCACCAACGACGACGAACACGCCGTGTCCACCGTCACCGCAGGCCCCTCGAACCCGAACGTGTACGAGATGCGGCCCGAGGCGATGCTGCCCGCCGTTCCGTTGCCGATGTAGCCCTCGACGCCGTCCGGTACCGATGCGGTCGCGGACCCGTAGTCGTGGTGCATGATCCCGGCGAAGACACCGGTCTGGCTGCCGCGCACCGACACCGGATCGATCCCGGCCCGCTCCAGCGCCTCCCACGACGTCTCCAGCAACAACCGCTGCTGAGGATCCATCGCCAACGCCTCACGCGGCGAGATCCCGAAGAACCCCGGATCGAACTCACCTGCGTTGTAGAGGAATCCACCCTCGCGGGCGTACGCGGTGCCCTTGTGATCAGGGTCGGGGTGGTAGAGCGACTCCAGGTCCCAGCCACGGTCGTCCGGGAACGCGGACATCGCGTCCCCGCCCCGGGTGAGCAGTGACCACAGGTCTTCGGGGGCACGTACGCCGCCGGGGAAGCGGCAGCTCATCGCCACGATGGCGATCGGCTCGTCGACAGGCGTGGCCACAGCGGCGGCCGGAACCACCGCACCGGGGACGACCCC
>NZ_JBFBBD010000126.1:0-11742 GCF_040689515.1 Streptomyces sp. NPDC051173 | reverse complement strand
GCCGTCGTCGGACACTCCCAAGGCGAAATGGCCGCCGCCTGCGTAGCCGGCGCACTCACCCTCCACGACGCAGCACGCATCGTCGCCATACGCAGCGACGCCCTCCGCCAGCTGGCAGGACACGGTGACATGGCGTCCCTCGGGACCGGTGCCGAGCAGGCCGCCGAGCTGATCGGGGACCGGCCGGGGGTGTGCGTCGCGGCGGTCAACGGGCCGTCCTCGACGGTGATCTCCGGGCCGCCCGAGCACGTCGCCGCCGTGGTCGCCGATGCCGAGGCGCGGGGACTCCGGGCCCGCGTGATCGACGTCGGCTACGCCTCGCACGGCCCGCAGATCGACCAGCTGACCGACCAGCTCATGGACCGCTTGAGCGGTATCCTGCCGGTGGACACCGAGGTGGCGTTCTACTCCACCGTCACCGCCGAGCGCGCCGACACCACGGGGCTGGACACGGCCTACTGGGTGACGAACCTCCGGCAGCCGGTGCGCTTCGCCGACACCGTCGAGGCCCTCCTGGCGGACGGCTACCGCCTCTTCATCGAGGCCAGCCCCCACCCCGTACTCAACCTGGGCATCCAGGAAACCGTCGACCACATCGGCGTCACAGCTGCCGTCGTCCCCACCCTGCGCCGTGACCACGGCGGCCTCACCCAGCTCACCCACGCCGCCGCCCAGGCCTTCACAGCCGGCGCGGACATCGACTGGCGACGCTGGTTCCCCACCGAACCCACCCCCCGCACCATCGACCTGCCGACATACGCCTTCCAGCGCCGGCACTACTGGGTCGAGCCGCCCGCGGCGGCCCCTGCGGTGAGTGGTGGCCACGACCCTGTCGAGGCCCAGGTGTGGCAGGCGATCGAGGACCTGGACATCGAGGCGCTCACCGGCAGTCTGGAGCTCGACGGGCAGCCGGGAACCGCCGCGGCGCTGGAGCCCGCCCTGCCGGTCCTCTCGGCCTGGCGCCGACGGCACCGGGAACGGACCACGGTCGACTCCTGGCGCTACCGCGCCGTCTGGAAGCATCTTGCCGATACCTCGGCGGCACCGGAACTGAGCGGGACCTGGCTCCTACTCGTGCCCGCCGCGCACGCGGAGCACCCCGCCGTCCTCGCGACCGCGCAAGCCTTGACCGCGCACGGCGCCGGGACGCGGCGCCATCTGGTCGACGTACCCGCCGTGGAGCGCGCAGGTCTCGCCCAGGAGCTGCTGTCCCTGATGGGTGAGGACACGTACGCCGGGATCGTCAATCTGCTGGCCCTCGACGAGGAGCCGCACCCCGGGCACTCCGCCGTGCCGGCCGGGCTCGCGGCGACCACCGCTCTCATCCAGGCCCTCGGCGACAACGGCGCGGCGACGCCCGTGCACACCGTCACGCAGGGCGCCGTCTCCATCAGCGCCACCGACGCCCTGACCCGCCCCCTCCAGGCGGAGGTCTGGGGTCTGGGGCGCGTCGCCGCGCTCGAACACCCCCGTCTGTGGGCCGGGTTGATCGACCTGCCCGGCCGGATAGACCACCACACGCTCACCCGGCTGGCCGCCGGTCTGCTCCCGCAGGACGAGGACCAGATCGCCGTCCGCCCTTCGGGCACCCACGCCCGGCGTCTCGTCCACGCCCCCAGCACCCCGGACACGAGCCCGGCGTGGCGGCCGGAGGGCACGACCCTCATCACCGGCGGCACCGGCGGCATCGGCGGTGTCCTCGCCCGCTGGCTCGCCGATCAGGGCGCTCCGCATCTCCTCCTCACCAGCCGACGCGGGCCGGAGGCCCCCGGGGCCCGGGAGCTGGCCGCCGAACTCACGGAGCGCGGCACCGCCGTCACCGTCACCGCTTGCGACGTCGGCGACCCGACCCAGCTCCGCGAGCTCCTCGACGGCATCCCCGACGAGCACCCCCTCACCGCCGTCATCCACGCCGCGGGCGTGCCGAACTACATCGCGCTGGGCGATCTCTCGAACTCCGAGCTGGACGCGGTGCTCCGGCCGAAGGCGCGGGCCGCGCTCAATCTCCATGAGATGACGCGGGACGCGGACCTGTCGGCCTTCGTGATGTTCTCCTCCGGCGCCGGGGTCTGGGGCAGCGGCCAGCAGGGCGCCTACGGCGCGGCCAACCACTTCCTCGACGCCCTCGCCGAACACCGCCGCTCCCAAGGACTCCCCGCCACCTCCATCGCCTGGGGCCCCTGGGCAGAGGCCGGCATGGCCGCCGACCAGGCCGCCCTGACCTTCTTCAGCCGCTTCGGCCTGCATCCGCTCAGCCCCGATCTGTGCGTCAAGGCGCTGCACCAGGCGGTGAGTTCGAGCGAGACCACGCTGACCGTGGCGAACTTCGACTGGGCGCAGTTCACGTCGACGTTCACCGCGCAGCGGCCCAGCCCCCTGCTCGGGGACCTGCCCGAGAACCGGCGGGCGGTCGCGCCGGTGGCGCGCGAGAGCGCCGAGGAGTCGTCGCTGCACCAGGAGCTGACCGGGGCGAAGCCCGCTCAGCAGCGGCAGTTGCTGTTGCAGCACGTACGTTCCCAGGCGGCGGCGACGCTGGGGCACTCGGATGTGGACGCCGTGCCGGCGGCGAAGCCGTTCCAGGAGCTCGGCTTCGACTCGCTGACCGCGGTGGAGCTGCGCAACAGGCTCAACAAGACCACGGGCCTCACCCTGCCGACCACGGTGGTCTTCGACCACCCCACGCCCGAGGCCCTCGCCGACGTCCTCCAGGCCGAGCTGTCGGGCGGGACGGCGGCCGGCGCGGCGCGGGCGGCCACCGTCGCCGCGGACGACGAGCCGATCGCGATCGTCGGCATGGCCTGCCGGTACCCGGGCGACGTCCGCTCCCCCGAGGAGCTGTGGGACCTGGTCATGGCCCGCAGGGACGCCATGGGCGACTTCCCCGACGACCGCGGCTGGGACCTGGAGGCGCTGTACGACCCGGATCCGGAGAGCCGCGGCACGAGCTATGTGCGCGAGGGCGGGTTCCTCTACGACGCGGGGGACTTCGACGCCGCGTTCTTCGGCATCAGCCCGCGCGAGGCGATCGCCATGGACCCGCAGCAGCGGCTCCTCCTGGAGACGGCCTGGGAGGCATTCGAGCACGCGGGCATCAACCGCGAGGCCCTCAAGGGCAGCGACGCCGGGGTGTTCACCGGCCTGACGATCTTCGACTACCTCGCATTGGTCGGTGAGCGGCCCACGGAGGTGGAGGGGTACATCGGCACCGGCAACCTCGGCTGTGTCGCCTCGGGCCGCGTGTCGTACGTCCTGGGTCTCGAGGGCCCGGCGATGACGCTCGACACCGGCTGCTCGTCCTCCCTGGTGGCGATCCACCAGGCGGCCAACGCGCTGCGCCAGGGCGAGTGCTCACTGGCGCTCGCCGGGGGCGCGACGGTGATGGCGACACCGGGCGCGTTCGTGGAGTTCTCGCTCCAGCGGGGTCTCGCCGCGGACGGGCGGTGCAAGCCGTTCGCCGCCGCGGCCGACGGCACCGGCTGGGCCGAGGGCGCGGGCCTCGTGGTCCTGGAGCGGCTGTCCGAGGCCCGGCGCAACGGCCACAAGGTCCTCGCCGTCATCCGTGGTTCGGCCATCAACCAGGACGGCACGAGCAACGGCCTGACGGCGCCCAACGGGCAGGCGCAGCAGCGGGTGATCCGGCAGGCCCTCGCCAACGCGCGCCTGTCCGCCGAGGACGTCGACGTGGTGGAGGCGCACGGCACCGGCACCACGCTGGGTGACCCCATCGAGGCCGGTGCGCTCCTCGCCACGTACGGCAAGGACCGGCCCGAGGACCGGCCGCTGTGGCTCGGCTCGATCAAGTCGAACATCGGGCACGCGCAGGCGTCGGCCGGCGTCGCCGGTGTGATCAAGATGGTGAAGGCCCTGGAGCACGAGCGGCTCCCCGCCTCGATCCACCTCGACGCGCCCACGCCGCACGTGAACTGGGAGGGCGGTGGGGTGCGGCTGCTCGCCGAGCCGGTCGCCTGGCCGCGCGGCGAACGCCCGCGCCGGGCCGGGGTGTCCGCCTTCGGCATCTCGGGCACGAACGCGCACGTGATCCTGGAGCAGGCCCCGGAGGTGCCGGAGCCGGTGGGCGCGAGCGCCTCCGAGGCGCCGGCCGGAGTGGTGCCGTGGGTGGTCTCCGCCCGTGACGAGACGGCGCTGCGGGCCCAGGCCCGGGCGCTGGCCGCGCGCGTGGCCGACGACCCCCGGCTCGCGTCGCCCGTCGACGTGGGGTGGTCGCTGGTCAGGAGCCGGTCGGTGTTCGAGCAGCGGGCCGTCGTCCTGGGCCGCGACCGGGAGGCGCTGACGGCCGGGTTGCGGGCGCTGGCGGCGGGCGAGCCCTCGTCCGACGTCGTGTCCGGGGTCGCGGGATCGTCCGGTGCCGGTCCGGTGCTGGTGTTCCCGGGGCAGGGGTCGCAGTGGGTGGGCATGGGTGCCCAACTCCTGGACGACTCACCGGTGTTCGCTGACCGGATCGCCGAGTGCGAGCGGGCGCTTTCTCCATATGTCGACTGGTCGTTGACGGGTGTGCTGCGGGGCGACGGCGAGGAGCTGTCGCGGGTGGAGGTGGTGCAGCCGGTTCTGTGGGCGGTGATGGTCTCTCTCGCCGCGGTGTGGGCGGAGTACGGCATCGTGCCCGCTGCTGTGGTGGGTCATTCGCAGGGGGAGATCGCGGCTGCTTGTGTGGCGGGGGCGCTTTCGCTTCAGGACGGTGCGAAGGTCGTGGCGCTGCGGAGCCGGGCGTTGCGGGAGCTGTCGGGGGGCGGTGCGATGGCGTCCCTCGGAGTCGGCCGGGAGCAGGCCGCCGAGCTCATCGAGGAGTACCCCGGGGTGGGTGTGGCGGCGGTCAACGGGCCGTCCTCCACCGTCATTTCCGGGCCGCCCGGAGAGGTCGCCGCGGTCGTCGCCGCAGCGGAGGCGCGCGAGCTGCGGGCCCGCGTCATCGATGTGGACTACGCCTCCCACGGCCCCCAGGTCGACCTGATCACCGATCTGCTCACCGAGAGCCTCTCCGGCATCCGCCCGACGGACACCGGCGTCGCGTTCTATTCGACGGTCACCGCCGGGAACCTCGACGACACCAGGACCCTCGACACCGACTACTGGATCACGAACCTGCGGCAGCCGGTCCTCTTCGCCGACACCGTCGAGGCCCTGCTCGCCGACGGCTACCGCGTCTTCATCGAGGCCAGCCCCCACCCCGTACTGACCCTCGGCATGGAGGAGACCATCGAGCGGGCGGACGTCTCCGCCACCGTGGTGCCCACGCTGCGCCGCGATCACGGCGACACGGCCCAGCTCGCCCGCGCCGCCGCCCAGGCGTTCACCGCCGGGGCCGATGTCGACTGGACGGGCTGGTTCCCCGCCGTTCCGCCGCCGCGGATCGTGGACCTGCCGACGTACGCCTTCCAGCGGGAGCGGTACTGGCTGGAGGGACGCCGGGGTCTCGCGGGGGATCCGTCGGGGCTCGGGCTCGCCTCGGCCGGGCACCCGCTGCTGGGTGCCGCCGTGGAACTCGCGGACGGCAGCAGCCACTTGCTGACCGGCCGGATCTCGCCGCGGGACCAGGCGTGGCTGGCCGAGCACCGGGTCATGGACACCGTGCTGCTGCCCGGTTCGGCGTTCGTGGAGCTGGCCCTCCAGGCCGCCGTGCGCACCGGCTGCGAACAGCTCGCGGACCTCACCCTGCACACGCCGCTCGCCTTCGGGGACGGGGGCGCGGTCGACCTCCAGGTGTCGGTCGGCGCGGTGGACGAGGACGGGCGGCGCCCGGTGTCCGTCCACTCCCGGCCCGCCGGTGACGGCGAGGAGGAGGACGCGTGGACCAAGCACGCCGCGGGTGTGCTCGCGCCCGCCGGCCCGGGTGCGCCGGACGCCGGGCCCGTCGGCGCCTGGCCGCCGCCGGGTGCCACGCCGGTCTCCGGGGCCGACCCCTACGGTGACCTCGCCGCGTACGGCTACGACTTCGGCCCGGCTTCACAGGGTCTCGTGGCCGCGTGGCGGCAGGGCGAGGACATCTACGCCGAGGTGGCGCTGCCGGAGACGGAGAGCGGCGCGGCCGGGCGGTACCAGGTGCATCCCGTGCTGCTCGACGCCGCGTTGCACGCGCTGATCCTGGACGCGGTCACGTCGTCCGCCGACACGGACCAGGTGCTGCTTCCGTTCTCCTGGAGCGGCCTCCGGGTGCACGCCGCGGGCGCGGACAGGCTGCGGATCCGGATCGCCCGTACGGCCGCGGACCAGCTGTCCCTGACGGCCGTGGACACCGGCGGTGCGCCGGTGCTCACGCTGGAGGCGCTCACGGTGCGGCCGGTGGCGGCCCATCAGGTCGCGGGTGCGCGGGGCGTGGACCGTGACGCGCTGTTCCGGCTCGACTGGACGCGGACGGGTGCCCGGGGCGACGGCGGTTCCCCGCGTGCCGCCGTCGTCGCGCTGCCCGGTGAGCCGCTGGCGGCGGAGCTGGCCGGTGTGCTGGACGGGGCGCCCGTGCGGGAGACGTTCGGGGCGCTGCGGGCGGAGGTCGCCGAAGGGGCGGGCGCGCCCGATGTCGTCCTCGCGGTGTATGTCACGCCGGAGGAAGGCCCTTACGACGCCGCCGAGTTCGCACGGCAGGCTTCCCTCGCGCTGCTGGCCCTGCTCAAGGAGTGGGTCGCCGATACCGCGTTCGGGACGAGCCGCCTGGTCGTCGTCACCCAGGGCGCTGTCGCCGCACGGCCGGGCGAGGAGGCCGGCGATCTGCCCGGCGCGTCGCTGTGGGGCCTGGTGCGCAGCGCGCAGGCCGAGAACCCGGGCCGCCTGACGCTGCTCGACATCGACGAACTGCCCGCTTCCCTCGAAGCGGTCCCGGCGGCGCTGGGGTCGGGCGAGCCTGAACTGGCGCTGCGCGAGGGGCAGGCGTACGCACCGCGGCTCGTGCGCGACGACGCGTCCAGGCGGCTCGCTCCGCCGGTCGGGTCCGCCACATGGCGCCTCGCCCGGGGCGACGGGGAGCGGCTCGCCCTCGTCGACGCCCCTGAGGCCGGCCGGGAGCTCGCGGCACACGAGGTGCGGGTGGCGCTGCGCGCGGCCGCGCCGGACCTGGCCGCGCTCGATGCTCCGACGTCCGTGATCGGCGGTGCGGGTGTGGTGACGGAGGCGGGTGCCGGGGTCGGCACCGTGTCGGTGGGCGACCGGGTGCTCGGGCTGTTCGACGCGGTGGGGCCGGTGGCCGTCACCGGGGCCGGGCTCGTGGCGCCGGTGCCGTCCGGCTGGAACTGGGCGCAGGCGGCCGGGTCCCTGGCGGCCTACGTGTCCGCGTACCACGCCCTCGCGGACGTGGCGGCGCTGGGCGAAGGCGACTCGCTGCTCGTCGAGGAGGGCACCGGAGCCGTCGGGTCGGCCGCGCTGTGCCTGGCCCGGCTCCGGAAGACGGACGTCGTGGGCGGCACCGCCCAGGCGGGCTCCCCCACCGTGGTCCTGACGGCCCGGGACGGCGCGCTGGTGGTCCGGCGGGGAGACGGCCCGGATCAGGTGGTCGGGCCGGTCGCGCCCGACCGGGCGCGCGAAGCGGTCGCCGCCTTGGCGGAGTTGGGGGCGCGAGGCGCCTTGGTGCCGGTGGAGGTGTCCGTGTGGGACGTCCGCCGGGCGCCCGAGGCACTGGGTTCCGGCTCTTCCGCCTCACATCCGCCGGTGTTCGCGCTGCCGGTCGCGTTCGACCCGGACGGCACCGTTCTGGTCACCGGCGGCACCGGCGCCCTGGGTTCCCTCGCGGCCCGGCACCTGGTCACGCGCCACGGGGCACGGAACCTGCTGCTGTCCAGCAGGCGCGGGGCCGAGGCGCCCGGCGCGCTGGAACTCGCCGCGGACCTGGCCGCGCTGGGCGCGCACATCACCTTCGCCGCCTGCGACCCGGGCGACCGGGAGGCGGCCGCGGCCCTGCTGGCGTCGGTGCCCCCGGAGCACCCGCTGACCGCGGTGTTCCACTGCGCGGGCACCGTGAGCGACGCGGTCGTCCAGAACCTCTCGCCCGACCAGGTCGAGGAGGTGATGCGGGTGAAGGCGGACGCCGCCTGGAACCTGCACGAGCTGACGGCGGACGCGGATCTGTCGGCGTTCGTCCTGTACTCCTCGGTGGCCGGCCTTCTCGGCGGGGCGGGGCAGGCCGGTTACACGGCCGCCAACGCCTTCCTCGACGCGCTCGCCGCGCACCGGCACGGCAGCGGCGCCGCGGCCACGTCCCTGGCCTGGGGCTACTGGCAGCTGACGGAAGGGATGTCGGGACGCCTGAGCGACGCCGACCGGGCGCGGCACGCCGCCGCCGGTGTGGTCGGGCTCGGCGCCGACGAGGGCCTCGCCCTCCTGGACGCCGCGTGGAGCAGCGGGCTGCCGCTGCTCGCGCCGGTCCGCCTGGACCTGGCCCGGATGCGCAGGCAGGCGCGGAGTCACTCCGCCGCCCCGACGCTGCTGCGGGACCTGGTGCGCGGCGGCGCGGGCAAGCCCGCCGGCGGCTCGGCGGGGGCATCCGCGCTCCTGAGGACGCTGAGCACGCTGCCCGCGGCGGAGCGGGAGCAGGCGCTGCTCGACCTGGTGTGCTCGCACGTCGCGGCGGTCCTCGGCTACGACGCGGCCACGCCCGTCAACGCCACGCAGGGGCTGCGGGAACTCGGCTTCGACTCCCTGACCGCGGTGGAGCTGCGCAACAGGCTCTCGGCGGCGACCGGTCTGAAGCTGCCCGCCACCTTCGTCTTCGACCACCCGGACCCGGCGGCGATCGCCCACCAGCTGGGGCAGGAGCTGGCCCCGCAGGAGGCGGACCCGCTCGCCGGGGTCCTGGAGGAGTTCGAGCGCCTGGAGTCCGCCCTGCTCGCCGTCTCCTCGCAGGACGGCACGGCACGGACCGAGCTGGCCGGGCGGCTGCGCGCCACGCTGGCCCGCCTCGACGTGCCGGACGGCACGGCCGGGAAGGCAGCGGTGGCCACCCGCATCCAGGACGCGTCGACCGACGAGATCTTCGCGTTCATCGACCGGGATCTCGGCCGGGACACCGGCAACGGACACAACGGCCAGGCAGTGGAGGAACAGCGATGAACGAGTTCACCCGCAAACAGCGCGCCCTGGAGCACAGCCGCCGGATCAACGCCGGGGACGTCGACGCCGTCCTGGAGCTGTACGCCCCCGGCGCCGTCCTGGAGGACCCGGTCGGCCTGCCGCCGCTCAGCGGTCACGGAGAACTGCGCGCGCACTACGCGCGCCTGCTCGGCGCCCACGTCCGCGAAGAGGCGGCCGAGCCGGTCGCCGGGCAGGACGGCACCCACGTCCTGCTCCAGGTGACCTCCGTCATGGACTATCTGCCCGACGGCCCGCTGTACGCCGAGCGCGGCTGGCTCAAGGCCCCCGACGACCCGCGGACGGCCCGGATCCGGCGCGCGGCCATGCTCGTGATGCGCCTGGAGAAGTCCGGCCTCGTCGAGCACGTGAAGGCGTACTGGGGCACATCCGATCTCACGGTCCTCGGCTGACCGGCCCCCCTTTTTTTCTGCCTTCCTGGAGGTGCAATGCCCGACGAGGCCGCGCGAAAGAAGATGGCGCTCGACTACGCCCGGCGGATCAACGCCGGCGACATCGAGGGCGTCCTCGACCTGTTCGCGGACGACATCGTCTTCGAGGACCCCGTGGGACGGCCACCGATGGTCGGCAAGGACGATCTGCGCCGGCACCTCGAACTGGCCGTCTCCTGCGGGACGCACGAGGTGCCGGACCCGCCGATGACCTCGATGGACGACCGCTTCGTCGTGACGCCGACGACCGTCACCGTGCGGAAACCACGGCCGATGACCTTCCGCATCGTCGGCATCGTCGAGCTCGACGAGAACGGGCTGGGCCGCCGGGTCCAGGCGTTCTGGGGAGTGACGGACGTGACCATGGACGAGCCCGGCGCGGCCGGCACGGCATCCGGCACCGGCCCCACCCACCCCGAAGGGAACCGCGCGTGACCACCACCCGACTCGCACACGCCGTCGTTCTGGGCGCCAGCATGGCAGGGACCCTCGCGGCCCACGTCCTGGCCCGCCACGCGGAGACCGTCACGGTCGTGGAGCGCGACGACCTGCCCGAGGAGCCCCGGCACCGCAAGGGGGTGCCGCAGGGCCGCCACGCCCATCTGTTGTGGTCCAACGGCGCGCGCCTCATCGAGGACCTGCTGCCCGGCACCACCGACCGCCTCCTCGCGGCCGGAGCCCGCCGGCTCGGCTTCCCCGAGGACCTGGTGACCCTCACCGGACAGGGCTGGCAACACCGCTTCCCCGCCACGCAGTTCGCCCTGCTCGCCAGCCGCCCCCTGCTCGACCTGACGGTCCGCCAGGAGGCCCTGAGGCGGCGGAACATCACCGTCCTCCAGCGCACCGAGGCCGTCGACCTGACGGGCGACGCCGGCCGGGTCACCGGCGTGGTCGTACGCGACATCGACAGCGGGCGGCGGACCTCGCTCGAAGCCGACCTGGTGATCGACGCCACCGGCCGCGGCTCCCGGCTCAAGCAGTGGCTGGCGGCGCTCGACGTGCCCGCGCTCGAAGAGGACGTCGTGGACGCGGGCGTCGCCTACGCGACCCGGTTCTTCCAGGCCCCGCCGGGGGCGACGCGGCACTTCCCCGCCGTGAACATCGCCGCCGACGACAACGTCCGCGAACCCGGCCGCTTCGGCGTCGTCTACCCCATCGAGGGCGGCCGCTGGATCGTGACGCTCTCCTGCACGCGCGGCGCCCGGCTCCCCTCCACCGAGGAGGAGTTCCTGCCGTTCGCGAGGGACCTGCGGCACCCGGTCATCGCCGAACTGCTGCGGGACGCCGAACCGCTCACCCCCCTCTACGGCTCCCGCTCCGCCGCCAACCGGCGCCTCTACCCGGAGCGGCTCGACCGGTGGCCCGACGGACTGCTCGTCCTCGGCGACTCCCTGACGGCCTTCAATCCGATCTACGGCCACGGCATGAGCTCGGCCGCGCGCTGCGCCGTCACCCTGGACCGGGAACTCGCACAGGGCGTCCCCGCCGGGGCGGGAGCCGGGCACCGGATACAGAAGGCGATCGGCGCGGCCGTCGACGACCCCTGGATCCTGGCGGCGTCCAAGGACATCGACTACGTCAACTGCCGTGTCGACGCGACCGACCCGCGGCTCGTCGGCGTCGACACCGAGCAGCGCCTCCGGTTCGCCGACGCCATCACCGCGGCGTCGATCCGCGTCCCGGAGGCCTCGGAGATCGTCACGGACGTCATGAGCCTGAACGCGCCCCAGTCCGAGCTGGGCTCCAACCGCTTCCTGCTCGCCATGCGCACCGGCGAACGCCGCCCGCAACTGACCACTCCGCCGTTCAGCGCGGAGGAGCTGGCCGTGGTGAACCTCGACGCGTCGGCGCTCACGCCGGCGGCGGTGCGGTCCTCGCCCGCGGCATAGGCGGCGTACGCGACGCGGCGCAGCCCGCGAACTCCCCAGACGGGCTGGATGTGGCCGAAGTGATCGCGCCGCATCCAGCCCGTCGGGCATGACGCACACGTGCGGGGACGCAGCCCACACAGGCGGGCGCGTCGGCGAAGTCCGTATTACACACACGTGCGGGGGGCGGGGCTTCTGACAACGCGTCGCGCCAAGGCCGGATCCGCCGGGCTCGCCGCCCGCACGACGTCGGCGCACCTGCTGTCGTCGGTGATCTTCGCGGTGTCGTCCGTGCTCATCGCCGGGGTCAGCCAGCCCTGCCAGGCGTTTTCGGGACATGGGGTGGGCCTTTC
>NZ_JBFBBD010000125.1:0-12235 GCF_040689515.1 Streptomyces sp. NPDC051173 | reverse complement strand
TGGGGGCGGCTCCCGGCTCGGCCTGGACGGCCGCTTCGCGTACGAATTCGAGGTAGGCGGCGCCGGGCAGTACGGGTGTCCCGCCGACGCGGTGGGGCAGCAACCACCGACTCCGCCGGGCAATAACCGCACTTCGGTCACGTCCGTTGACACCTTCACCCGCTGGTGATGGGCTCGACCCTCACCGACACGGAAACACGGGGAACACAGGGAAATTGAGGAAACGGACCGTGCAGTTCCGGGGCAGTGAATCCGCCTTCTCCCACCCTCGCCGCGCCGGGGCGACCGTCCTGGCCGCCGCGCTCCTCGGCGCGCTCCTCGGCGGCTCGTCCGAGGCTCTCGCCGCGCCCCACCCCGACGGCACCGCGGCCTCCGCGCCCGACCGGGAGGGCGAGTCGGGCCTGCCTCCGGTGTGGCCGCGCCCGCAGAGTTCGCGCGCGCTGGGGGCGTCCGTACCGGTCGGCGACCAGGTCACCCTGATGGCCGACAGCGGCACCGATCCGTACACCCTCGACGCGCTGCGCGAGATCCTGCGCGCGGCCGGTGCCCGTACGGTCGTGGACGCCGCGCCCGGCGGCACCCCGCCGCCGAGCGGGCTGATCGTCCTCGCGGGCGGGCGGGCCGCCGAGGACGCCCTCAAGTCGCTGGGCGCGCCCGCCGCCGGGGACCTGCCCACGGGCGGCTACCGCCTCGCGACCGGCCAGGTCGACGGCAGGCCGACGGCCGCGCTGTCCGGCAACGGTCCGGACGGGCTCTTCCACGCGGCGCAGACGCTGCGGCAGTTGGCGGTGGCGCCCTCCGGCGGCGGGCACGCCTTCGCGGGGGCGGTGATCCGCGACTGGCCGGGCACGGCGGTGCGCGGGCTCACCGAGGGGTTCTACGGCCGGCCGTGGTCGCGTGAACAGCGGCTGGCGCAGCTGGACTTCATGGGGCGCACGAAGCAGAACCGCTATCTCTACGCGCCCGGTGACGACCCCTACCGCCAGGCCCGCTGGCGCGCCCCGTACCCCGCCGCGCAGCGCGCCGACTTCCGCGCGCTGGCCGAGCGGGCCCGCCGCAACCACGTGACGCTCGGCTGGGCGGTCGCCCCGGGGCAGTCGATGTGCTTCTCCTCCGCCGGGGACCTGCGGGCCCTGGAGCGGAAGATCGACGGGATGTGGGCGCTGGGGGTGCGCGCCTTCCAGCTGCAGTTCCAGGACGTGAGTTACAGCGAGTGGCACTGCGACGCGGACGCGCGGGCGTTCGGCTCCGGGCCGTCGGCGGCGGCGAAGGCGCAGGCGAGGGTCGCGGGCGCGATCGCCCGGCACCTGGCGGCCAAGGGCGCCGAGGCCGCTCCGCTGTCGCTGCTGCCGACCGAGTACTACCAGGACGGCCGGACCGTCTTCCGCCGGGCGCTCGCGGACCGGCTGGACCCGCGGGTGGAGGTGGCGTGGACGGGGGTCGGGGTGGTGCCCAGGACCATCACCGGCGGTGAACTCGCAGGCGCCCGCGCGGCGTTCGCGCATCCGCTGGTCACCATGGACAACTACCCGGTGAACGACTTCGCCGAGGACCGTGTCTTCCTCGGGCCGTACACCGGCCGCGAGCCGGCCGTCGCGACCGGCTCCGCCGCGCTGCTCGCCAACGCGGCCGCGCAGCCGACCGCTTCGCGCGTCCCGCTGTTCACCGCCGCCGACTACGCCTGGAACCCGCAGGGCTATCGCCCCGACGAGTCGTGGCAGGCGGCCGTCGACGATCTCGCGGGCAGCGAGGGACCGGCCCGTGAGGCGCTGCGGGCGCTGGCGGGCAACGACGCGTCGTCCGTGCTCGGCGGCGAGGAGTCGGCGTATCTGCGGCCGCTGCTGGACGCCTTCTGGGAGGCGCTCTCCGGTACGGACCAGGGCCGGCTGGCCGAGGCGGCGGACCGGCTGCGGTCGGCTTTCGGCGCGATGCGGGACGCGCCGGACCGGCTGGCCCGGCGGCCCGACGGCTTCGGCGACGAGGTGCGGCCGTGGCTGGACCAGCTGGCGCGGCACGGCCAAGCGGGCGTGCGGGCCGTGGACATGCTGACCGCCCAGGCGCGCGGCGACGGCGCGGCGGCCTGGCGGGCCCAGCTCGACGTGCAGGAGCTGCGGGAGCGGATCGACGGCAGCCCGGTGACGGTCGGCAAGGGGGTGCTGGCGCCGTTCCTCGACCAGGCGCTGGCCCGCGCCGACGGGTGGACGGGGGTGGACCGCCCGGTGCGCACGGCGGGCGCTGCCACCGACGGCGACCCGGCGACGGCGCTCACCCCGCCCGCGGGCGAGCCGCTGACCGTACGGCTGGCAGGGCAGCACCCGCTGACGGCGGTCACCGTGCTCACGGCGCCGGGCAAGGGCGTGCGGGGCACGGTCGAGGCCCATGACCCGGCCAAGGGCTGGCAGCCGCTCGGCACGGTGTCCGACAGCGGCTGGACCCAGGTGCCGGGCAAGGACGTACGGGCCGACGCGCTGCGGCTGGTCTGGGCGGACGGCAGCGCCCGGCCCGCCGTGCACGAGGTCGCGCCGTGGTTCGGGGACACGCCCCCGGCCGACTTCGAACTCACCGACGGCGACGTGACCGCGGAGAACGGCGGGCAGCCGGCCGTCGCCGAGGCCCGGATGATCAACCGGCGGCCGGAGACGGTCCGCGAGAAGCTCACCGTGCGCGCGCCCGCGGGCGTCACAGTCAAGGCGCCCGCCGAGCTGGAGGTGGCGCGCGGGGGCGTGGCCACGGCCCGGATCGAGCTGTCCGTGCCCGCCGGGTCGGCGGCCCGCACCTTCACCGTGCCGGTCAGGCTGGGCGACGTGGAGCGGACCCTGACCGTACGGGCGTACCCGCGGTCCGGCGGCCCGGACCTGGCGCGCGGCGCGAAGGCCACGTCCTCGGGCGACGCCTCGGCCGACTCCCCCGCGTCGGCGGCGGTCGACGGCAACCCGGCGACGCGGTGGACCGCCGAGCCCGTGGACGGCGCCTGGTGGCAGCTGGAGCTGGCGCGCCCGGCCCGGCTGGGCAGCCTCGTGCTGCACTGGCAGGACGGCCACCCCTCGCGCTACCGCGTCCAGGTCTCGCCGGACGGCCGGACCTGGCGCGACGCGGCCGTCGTCGACCACGGCCGGGGCGGTACGGAGACGGTGCGCATGGACGCGCCCGGGGCCCGCTTCGTGCGGGTCCAGGGCGGGAAGCGGGCGACGGAGGACTCCTACGCGCTGTCCGAGGTGCAGGCGTACGCGGTGGCGGACCAGTAGGACCCGGTAGGACCCCGTAGGACAGGGGACGCGGGGGAAGCCCTGGGACCGGGCCATCGCCTGCGCGCGGGCGACCGCGCGCACCCTATGACGACGGCCCGGTCGACTCAGGCGGAAATGCCGTCGATCCGGGCCATCGCGTCCTCCGCGCCGAATGCCTCCAGATAAGGCAGCCAGCGCGGATCCCTATGGCCCGTGCCGATGATGCGCCACGCCAGCCCGGACGGCGGCGCCGGCTGGTGCCGCAGCCTCCACCCCAGCTCGGCGACGTGCCGGTCGGCCTTGACGTGGTTGCAGCGGCGGCACGCGGCCACCACGTTCTCCCAGGCGTGCTGGCCACCACGGCTGCGCGGGACGACGTGATCGACGCTGGTTGCGACGCCACCGCAGTACGCGCATCGGCCGCCGTCACGGGCGAAGAGGGCGCGGCGGGTGAGCGGAACGGGCCCCCGAAAGGGCACCCGCACGAAGCGCTTGAGCCTCACGACGCTCGGTGCGGGGACGGTGCAGGTCGCGCTGTGCATGAAGGCGCCTGAGTCCTCAAGGCTGACGGCCTTTTCGTTGAGGACGAGTATGAGCGCGCGGCGGAGCGGTACGACGCCGAGCGGCTCGTACGACGCGTTGAGGACCAGGACATGCGGCACGGGTGCCTCCTTGTACGCCGGCGGCGCGTGGCTCGCGCCGGGACGATCTCCTGCAAGTGTCCCCCGGCCCCCGGCCGGAGCGCCACCATCGTCAGGTAACGGGCCACGGGTGTTTTGGAACACAGTGTGTTCATCCCCCGCTCAAGACCGGCCCCATCTCGAACAGAGCAACGGAGGAACGCGGCTGCCCCGTTAGTGTGGTGAGCTGCCCGCGCCGCCCTTCGCCCGCGGGCGTGGCTCATACGGAGGGTTACCGCTGTGATCTGGTCCGCTGCCCCGGCCGCCGACTCGACGCCCCGTCCCGTGTCCCTGGACGAGGCGCAACGTACGGCCAACGACGCCGCGGGCTGGGTGGAGGAGAACTGGTCCATCTGGCTCAGCAACGGCCTGCGCATGATCCTGATCGTGGTGATCGCGGTCGTCATGCGGTCGCTGATCCGGCGGGCCATCACCAAGCTCATAGCCCGCATGAACCGCACCACCGAGTCCCTCGACGGCACCGCGCTCGGCGGTCTGCTGGTCAACGCCGAGCGGCGCCGGCAGCGCTCCGAGGCGATCGGCTCGGTGCTGCGCAGTGTCACCTCGTTCCTCATCATGGGCACCGCCGCGCTGACGGTGCTGTCCGTACTCAAGATCAACCTGGCCCCGCTGCTCGCGAGCGCCGGTGTGGCGGGCGTGGCCATCGGCTTCGGCGCCCGCAACCTCGTCACGGACTTCCTCTCCGGCGTCTTCATGATCCTGGAGGACCAGTACGGCGTCGGTGACGAGGTGGACGCCGGTGTCGCCACCGGCACCGTCATCGAGGTGGGCCTGCGCGTGACCAAGCTGCGCGGCTCCAACGGCGCCATCTGGTACGTGCGCAACGGCGAGGTCAAGCGCATCGGCAACCTCAGCCAGGGCTGGGCCACGGCGGGCGTCGACATCCAGGTCCGCTCGGACGAGGACCTGGACCGGGTACGCGGGATCATCACCCGCACCGGCGAGGAGATGCAGAAGGACGAGCCGTGGAACGAGCGGCTGTGGGAGCCGGTCGAGGTGCTCGGGCTGGACGCGGTCTATCTCGACTCCGTCGTCATCCGGGTGTCCGCGAAGACGATGCCCGGCGTGGCGCTGGGTGTGGAGCGGGAGCTGCGCTGGCGGATCAAGCGGGCGCTGGACGCGGAGGGGATCCGCATCGTCGGGCGCCCGCTGGACGCGGACCTGGAGACGGCGGCGCCCACCGACCCGGCGGCGGCCGTCGCCGCCCCCTCCGCCCTGGCGAACCCCACCTCCCCGCAGTCCCAGGCCACCGTGCCGATACCGCCGGGTCCCACGCTCGGGAAGTGATCCGGTCGCGGCGGGGGGCCGGGAAAGAACCCCCGCCGCACCCATTGACGCCGCCCTACCGCGGCTTTTAACGTCCTGTTTCATCATTAGGAAAGTTTCCTAACAGCTGGGTTCCCTCGCAGCTGAGCTCCCGACAGATGAGGCGGAGACCATGGCCGGCACCCCTGGGACCCCACGCGTGCTGCGGGCCATGAACGACCGGGCCGCCCTCGACCTCCTCATCGCCCACGGCCCCCTCACCCGCACCCGCCTCGGCGAGCTCACCGGCCTGTCCAAGCCCACCGCCTCCCAGCTGCTCACCCGGCTGGAGGCCGCCGGGCTGGTCCGCCCGACCGGCAACGTCACCGGCCGGCCCGGCCCCAGCGCCCAGCTCTACGAGGTGAACCCGGGCGTCGCCCACGTCGCCGCCCTCGCCGTGGGCCCCGAGGGCATCACCGCGGCCGTCGCGGACATCACCGGGCGCGTCGTCGGCGAGCACCGCGTCGAGGCGGAGGCGACCGCCGAGCCCGTACGGACGCGGACCACCGCCCTGGTCGTCGAGGCCGTCGGAGGGGCGCTCGCCGCGGCCGGCCTCGGCCGCGACGCCCTGCACCGCACGGTCATCGGCACCCCGGGCGCCCTCGACCCGCGCAGCGGCACCCTCCGCTACGCACCCCACCTGCCCGGCTGGCAGTCCCGCGCCCTCCCCGACGAGCTCGCGGCGGCGCTCGGGACGCCCGTCGTCATCGAGAACGACGTCAACCTCGCCGCGGTCGCCGAGCAGCACGACGGCACCGCCCAGGACTTCGACGACTTCGTGCTCGTCTGGGCGGCCGAGGGCGTCGGCGCCGCCGTCGTGCTCGGCGGCAACCTGCTGCGCGGCGCCACCGGGGGCGCGGGCGAGATCGGCTACATGCCGCTGCCCGGCGCACCGCTCGCGCGCGGCGGCGAGGACGCGACCGCGGGCCCGGACGGCGGCGGGGGCTTCCAGATGCTCGTCGCCTCGCCCGCCGTGCTCGCGCTCGCCGCCACCCACGGCATCGACGCCACCACGGCGCGGGAGGCCCTGACGCTGGCCGCCACCACCCCGGGGGGCGGCGACGACCTGCTCGCCGAGCTCGGGCGGCGGCTCGCGATCGGGCTCGCGGCCGTCGTCGCCGTGGTCGACCCGGAGCTGGTGGTGCTCTCCGGCGAGGTCTGCCAGGCGGGCGGCGAGCGGCTGCGCTCGATGGTCGAGGCCGAGCTCACGGGGCTGTCCCTGCCCCGGCCGCTGCTGCGGCTCAGCGCCGTCCAGGGCTCGCCGATCCTCACCGGGGCGCTGCGGGTCGCGCTCGCCGCGGCCCGCGACACCGTCTTCGACACCGCCTGACCGGCCCCTCCCGCACGCTTCTCCCGCACGTTCCCGCGCGCCACTTCCCCACCCCCTGCCGCAAAGGAAGTCCAGCCATGCCGCGAACGCACCGCCGCGCGCCGGCCCTCCTCGTCCCCCTGCTGCTCTGCGTGGGCCTGCTGGCGGGCTGCGCGAACCCGGCCCGGGGCAGCGCCGACGACGACCCCACCCGGCCGGTGACCCTGCGGTTCTGGCACGGCTGGTCGGAGAGGAACGAGGTCAAGGCGATCGACGAGTCGATCGCCCGGTTCGAGCGGCTGCACCCCAACATCCGGGTGAAGGCGACCGGGAACGTCAGCGACGCGACCGCCAACCAGGCGCTGCGCGCGGGCGGGAGCGACGCGCCCGACGTGGTGTCCTCCTTCACCACCGACAACGTCGGGCAGTACTGCTCCTCGGGCATGTGGGCCGATCTCGACCCCTTCATGCGGAAGTCGGGCCTCGACAAGGAGAAGGTCTTCCCGAAGACCCTGCTGGGCTACACCTCCTACGAGGGCAGGCAGTGCGCCCTGCCCCTGCTCGCGGACGCCTACGGCCTCTACTACAACAAGGACGCCTTCGAGAAGGCGGGCATCTCCCGCCCACCGCGCACGATGTCGGAGTTCCGCGAGGACGCGGCGAAGCTCACCCGGCGGACCTCCGGCGGCTCGTACCAACAGCTGGGCTACATGCCGGACTTCCGCTTCTACCAGAACAGCCCGGACCGGCTCCTCGCCCAGTGGGGACCGCGCTACTTCGACGAAAAAGGAAAGGCCCGGCTCGCCGACTCCCCCGACACCGCGGAATTCTTCCGCGTCCAGCGGGATCTGATCGACGCGCAGGGCGGCTACGGCCCGCTGGAGAGGTTCCGCACCACCTTCGGCGACGAGATGTCCTCGCAGAACGCCTTTCTGACCGGGAAGGTGGCCATGCACATGGACGGCGAATGGCGCGGGCTGATGCTGGACAAGGCCAAGCCCTCCTTCCGCTGGGCCACCGCCCCCATGCCGGTGCCCGACGACCGCCCGGAGACATACGGCCGCGGCTATCTCACCGGCACGGTCGCGGGCATCGCGCACAGCAGCAAGCACCAGAACGCGGCGTGGGAACTACTGAGGTTCCTGACGGCGGACACCGATCAGGTGGTCGCCTTCGCCAACGCCATCCACAATCTCCCGTCCACCAACGCCGCACTCGCCTCACCGGCACTGGACCGCGACACCGCCTTCCGCACCTTCCTCGGCATCGCGGCGAATCCCCACAGCGTCGGCATGCCGTCGTCCGTCAACGGCGGGCAGTACATCGCCTCGCTCCGCGACTTCTCCTTCGACGTCGAGGCGGGAAAAGTGCACGACCTCGCGAAAGGCCTGCGCCGGCTCGACCGGCAGATAGACGACGACAACCTCCAGTCCCGCAACTGACGGAGCCTGCCATGGCGATACCCCTAGCACCTGAACTGCGCCGCAGACGCACCCGAGAGCGGTTGCGGACGCTCGGCTTCCTCTCCCCCTGGCTGGTCGGCTTCACCGTCTTCTTCGGCTATCCGCTCCTCGCCACCGTCTATTTCTCCTTCATGCACTACAACCAGATCGAGGCCCCGTCCTTCGTAGGCCTGCGGAACTGGCGCTATGTGCTGGAGCAGATGCCCCTCTTCGGCCCGGCGCTGTGGAACACCCTCTGGCTCGTGGTCGTCATGGTCGCCCTCCGCGTCGCCTTCGGGCTCGGCGTCGGCCTGCTCGTCACCAAGGTCAAAACGGGTGCCGGCTTCTTCCGTACGGCCTTCTACCTGCCGTATCTGGCACCGCCCGTGGCCGCGACGGTCGCCTTCGTCTTCCTGCTCAACCCCGGCACCGGGCCGGTCAACGAGGCCCTCTCGGCGGTCGGGGTGTCCGCCCCCAACTGGTTCAACGACCCCGCCTGGGCCAAGCCCTCGCTGGTGCTGCTCTCCCTGTGGGGCATCGGCGACCTGATGGTCATCTTCATGGCCGCCCTGCTGGACGTGCCCAAGGAGCAGTACGAGGCCGCCGAACTGGACGGCGCGGGCCCCTTCGCGAAATTCCGCTACGTCACCTGGCCCGCGATCCTGCCGATCGTGATGTTCGCGGTGGTGACGGGCGTCGTGCAGACCATGCAGTACTACACCCAGGCCCTGGTCGCCGGGAAACTCGCCTCCGGCGTCACCATCGGGCCCGGCTCGATCGTCCAGCCCGGCTATCCCGACCACTCCACGCTCACCGTCCCGCAGCTCGTCTATTCGCTGGGCTTCCAGAACTTCAACACCGGCGCCGCGTGCGTGCTCTCGCTCGTGCTCTTCGCCATCGCCATGGCCGCGACCTCGCTGCTCATGCGCAAGCGGGCCGGACTGCTGACGGCGGAGGACTGAGCGTGATGACCCGTCGCCGCGCCCTGCACTGGATAGCCGTGCACACCACCGCCGTCGCCGCCGCGCTCTTCTTCGTCCTGCCGTTCGTCTTCGTCTTCCTGACCTCGGTCATGAGCGACGAACAGGCGATGAGCGGCGAACTGTGGCCGCACGAGTGGAACTGGTCGAACTACGCCGACGTGTTCGACACCCCGGGCTTCCTCGACTGGTGGCGGAATTCCCTGCTGTACGCGGGCCTCGGCACCCTCTTCACCGTGTGCTCATCGGTCCCGGTGGCCTACGCGCTCGCCAAATTCCGCTTCCGCGGCCGCCGGACGGCACTCGTCCTCGTCATCTCCACGATGATGCTGCCGCCCCAGGTCGTCGTCATCCCGATGTATCTGGTGTGGGCGCAGCAGCTGCACCTGTCGGGCTCCCTCTGGCCGCTCATCATTCCGATGGCCTTCGGGGACGCGTACTCCATCTTCCTGCTCCGGCAGTTCCTGCTGACGATCCCCAAGGAATACCTGGAGTCGGCGAAGGTCGACGGCTGCGGTGAACTGCGCACGCTGCTGGGCATCGTCGTGCCGATGGCGAAGCCGGGCATCGCGGCGGTCGCGCTCTTCCAGTTCTTCTACTGCTGGAACGACTACTTCGGCCCGCAGATCTACGCGGCGCAGAACCCGGGGGCCTGGACGCTCAGTTATGGTCTGGAGTCCTTCAAGAGCGCCCACAGCGTCAACTGGAATCTGACCATGGCGGCGACGCTGCTCGTCATGGCACCGGTCATCGTCGTTTTCTTCTTCGCACAGAAGGCCTTCGTCGAAGGCGTCACTCTCACCGGAGTAAAGGGCTGATTCCCATGATGCGCACATGAAGCTCGCAGTGGTCGGCGGAGGATCGACCTACACCCCCGAACTCATCGACGGCTTCGCCCGCCTGCGCGACACGCTGCCGCTGGCGGAACTCGTCCTGATCGACCCGGCCACGGACCGGCTGGAGCTCATCGGCCCGCTCGCCCGGCGGATCTTCGCCCGCCAGGGCCACCCCGGGCGCATCACCTGGACGGCGGACCTGGACGCGGGCGTGGACGGCGCCGACGCCGTGCTGCTCCAGCTGCGCGTGGGCGGCCAGGCGGCCCGTGAGCAGGACGAGACGTGGCCGCTGGACTGCGGCTGCGTCGGCCAGGAGACGACGGGCGCGGGCGGCCTCGCCAAGGCGCTGCGCACGGTGCCCGTGGTGCTGGACATCGCGGAGCGCGTACGGCGGCGCAACCCGGACGCGTGGATCGTGGACTTCACCAATCCGGTGGGGATCGTGACGCGGGCGCTGCTGACCGCCGGGCACCGGGCGGTCGGGCTGTGCAACGTGGCCATCGGCTTCCAGCGGAAGTTCGCCGGGCACCTGGGCGTCGCGCCGGAGGCGGTCGCGCTGGAGCACGTGGGGCTCAACCACCTCACGTGGGAACGGTCGGTGACCGTCGGCGGCCGTGACGTGCTGCCGGAGCTGCTCGCCGAGCACGGCGAGGCCATCGCCGCCGACCTGCGCATGCCGCGCGAGCTGCTGGACCGGCTCGGCGTCGTGCCCTCCTACTACCTGCGCTACTTCTACCAGCACGACGCGGTCGTCGAGGAGCTGCTGCGCAAGCCCTCGCGCGCCGCCGAGGTGGCCGCGATGGAGCGGCAACTGCTGGCGCTGTACGGGGATCCGGCGCTGGACGAGAAGCCGGAGCTGCTGGGCAAGCGGGGTGGCGCGTTCTATTCGGAGGCCGCGGTCGCGCTGACCTCCTCGCTGCTGCGTGACACCGGCGACGTGCAGGTCGTCAACGCCTTCAACAACGGCACGCTGCCGTTCCTGCCGGACGACGCGGTCATCGAGGTGCCCGCGTCGGTGGACGCCCAGGGCGCGCACCCGGTGCCCGTACGCCCCCTGGAGCCGCTGTTCGCCGGGCTGGTCGCGGGCGTCACCGCCTATGAGCACCTGGCGCTGGAGGCCGCGCTCAAGGGCGGTCGCGACCGGGTGTTCGAGGCCCTGCTCGCGCATCCGCTGATCGGCCAGGCCGCCTACGCGGACCGGCTGGCCGACGACCTGATCGCACACAACCGGGAGCACCTCGCGTGGGCCTGAGCGACTCGGCGTTCGCGATCGACGCGGGCAACAGCAAGACCGACGTGGCCCTGGTGGCCGCGGACGGGACCGTGCTCGGGCAGGCCCGGGGCGGAGGCTTCCAGCCGCAGCGGACGGGGGCCGGGGCGGCGGTCGCGGGCCTGGGGCCGCTGCTGGCCGAGGCGGCGGCGCGGGCCGGGCACGGCGGCCCGGTCCGGGTGGGCCACATCCAGGCGTGCCTTGCCAACGCCGATCTCCCGGTGGAGGAGAAGCAGCTCACGGCGGCGGTCGAGGCGCGCGGCTGGGGGCGTACGGTCACGGTCGCCAACGACACCTTCGCCCTGCTGCGGGCGGGGCTGCCCGACGAGGACGAGCCCGTGGGCGTGGCCGTGGTGTGCGGGGCCGGGATCAACTGCGCGGGGCTGGCGCCGGGCGGCCGCACCGCCCGCTTCCCCGCGATCGGCCGCCTCTCGGGCGACTGGGGAGGCGGCGGGCACCTGGCGTCCGAGGCCCTGTGGTGGGCGGCGCGCGCGGACGACGGGCGCGGCGGGGCGACCGAGCTGGCCCGCGCCCTGCCGGCGCACTTCGGGCTGGCGGACATGCCCGCGCTGATCGAGGCGCTGCACCTGGGCACGGTGGAGGAGGAGCGGCAGCACGAGATCACGCCCCTGCTGTTCGCGGTGGCCGCCGCGGGGGACGCGGTGGCGGAGTCGCTCGTGGCCCGGCAGGCGGAGGAGGTCGTGGCCATGGCGGCGGTGGCGCTGGGACGGCTGGGGCTGCTGGCGGATCCGGTGCGGGTGGTGCTGGGCGGCGGGGTCCTGGCGGCACGTCATCCGCTGCTGCACGACCGGGTCGTGGAGCTGCTGGCGGTGCGCGCGCCCAAGGCCGTGCCGGTGGTGGTGACGGCTCCGCCGGTGCTCGGCGCGGCACTCCTCGCCCTGGACCGGACGCCGGCCCCGGCCTCCGCGTACGCCCGGCTGCGGGGGCACTTCACGTAGGCCTGTCCGGCGGATCTCGTGGTCGGTGCCGCGGGTGGCGCCGTCCGCGCACCGCCGCGCAAGGGCCTGTCCGGCGGATCTTGTGGTCGGTGCTGCGGGTGGTCGTCGTCCGCACCACCGCTGCGCGGCGGTGTCCTCAAGCGCCGGACGGGCTGGATGTGGCTGATGTGGGTGCGCAATTCAGCCCGTGGGGGCACCTCCCAGCG
>NZ_JBFBBD010000124.1:0-13013 GCF_040689515.1 Streptomyces sp. NPDC051173 | reverse complement strand
AGGGAGAGCGCGCCCGCGACACAAGCAGCCGCTATCTCACCCTGCGAATGCCCGATGACAGCGGCCGGCTCCACACCGGTCGAACGCCACACCTCGGCCAGCGAGACCATCACAGCCCACAACACCGGCTGCACCACATCAACCTGCTCAAGCCAGGCAGCGTCATCACCACGCAGCAGACCAGTCAACGACCAATCCACATACGGCGCCAACGCAGCCGCACACTCAGCGGCCCGCTCCGCGAACACCGGCGACGAGTCCAGCAGTCCGGCAGCCATGCCGACCCACTGCGACCCCTGCCCGGGGAAGACAAAGGCCGCACGGCCATCCGCCCCGGAGACACGACCCCGCACCACACCCGGGACCTCACGCCCATCCGCCAGAGCGCTCAAACCATCCCGGTGTCCTGCCAGGACCACGGCCCGGTGCTCGAACACACCCCGGTCGGTCGCCAGTGAGAAGCCCACGTCCAGCGGCGACAACTCCCCCACATGCGCGAGCAGCCGCTCCGCCTGCGCGCCCAGCGCGCTCTCCGAACGGGCCGACAGCACCCACGGCACCACCGGCGGCTCGACCCGCGCCGGCTCCTCCTCGGCCGCCGTCGCGGGCGCCTGCTCAAGGATCACGTGCGCGTTCGTCCCACTGACACCGAACGCGGACACACCGGCTCGGCGGGGCTCGTCGGCCGCCGGCCACGGCGTCGCCTCGGTGAGCAGCTCGACGGCGCCCTCCGTCCAGTCGACGTTCGGCGAAGGCTCATCGACATGCAGCGTTTGCGGCAGCACACCATGCCGCATCGCCAGCACCATCTTCATGACACCGGCCACGCCGGCGGCCGCCTGGGTGTGGCCGATGTTGGACTTCACCGAGCCCAGCAACAGCGGCTTGTCCTCGGGCCGTTCCTGCCCGTACGTGGCCAGGAGTGCCTGGGCCTCGATGGGGTCGCCCAGGGTCGTGCCGGTGCCGTGCGCCTCGACGGCGTCCACCTCGGCGGCCGAGAGCCGGGCGTTCGCCAGCGCCTGGAGGATCACGCGCTGTTGGGAGATGCCGTTGGGCACGGTCAGGCCGCTGCTGGTGCCGTCCTGGTTGACGGCGGAGCCGCGTACGACCGCCAGCACCGGGTGGCCGTTGCGCTGTGCGTCCGACAGGCGCTCTAGAAGCAGCATGCCGACGCCCTCGCCCCAGCCGGTGCCGTCGGCGGCCGCCGCGAAGGGCTTGCAGCGGCCGTCGGGGGCCAGGCCGCGCTGGCGGCTGAACTCGACGAACAGCCCGGGGGTCGTCATCACCGTGACGCCGCCGGCGAGGGCCAGTGAGCACTCGCCCTGCCGCAGGGACTGCACGGCCAGGTGCAGGGCGACCAGCGAAGAGGAGCAGGCGGTGTCGACGGTGACCGCCGGGCCTTCGAGGCCGAAGGTGTACGAGAGCCGGCCGGACATCACGCTGGCCGCGCTGCTGGTGGCGAGGTAGCCCTCGACGCCCTTCGGGGCCTGGCGCAGGGCCTCGATGTAGTCCTGGCCGTTGGTGCCGACGAAGACCCCGGCCTTGGTGCCGCGCACCGAGGCGGGTGCGATGCCGGCCCGTTCCATCGCCTCCCAGCCGGTCTCCAGGAGCAGCCGCTGCTGGGGGTCCATGGCCAGCGCCTCGCGCGGCGAGATCCCGAAGAACCCCGGGTCGAAGGCGCCCGCGTCGGACAGGAAGGCCCCTTCCTTCACGTACGAGGTGCCGGGGCGGTCGGGGTCCGGGTCGTAGAGCTCGGCGAGGTCCCAGCCGCGGTCGGCCGGGAACGGAGCCACTGCGTCCGCTCCTTGGGAGAGGAGGTCCCACAACTCCTCCGGAGACCGGAGGCCTCCGGGGAAACGGCAGCTCATCGCGACGATCGCGATCGGCTCGCGGGGCTTGTCCTCGGCGTCGCGGAGACGGCGCTGCGTCTGCCGCAGATCGGCCATGACCCGCTTCAGATACTCGACAAGCTTCTCTTCGTTCGACATCTACCCTTGCCCCCTCAAGGAAACCAAACGGTTCATGATCATTATTAGGCATCCCCGAGTTCGCGGTCGATGACGTCGAAGAGCTCGTCGACCGACACACTTTCGAGATCGTCCACGGCGTCGTCCGGTTCCGTTTCCGTGCCGGACGCGGCACCGGTGTCGTTCAGCTTCGCGAGCATGGACTGGAGCCGGACCACCGCCTTGGTGCGTGCGATGTCGTCCTGCGGCAGCCCGGTGAGCACGGCTTCGAGACGGTCGATCTCCGAGGGCAGCGCGTTCTCCGGCGCGCTGCTGTCCGGTGCCAGCTCGCCCATGAGGTGGCGGGCCAGCGCCGTGGGCGAGGCGTAGTCGAACAACGTGGTGGGCCGCAGCCGCAGCCCGGTGGCCGCGTTCAGACGGTTGCGCAGCTCCACCGCGGTGAGCGAGTCGAGCCCCATCTCGAAGAAGCCGCGCTCCGCGTCGACGCCCGCCTGTGTGGCGTATCCGAGGACCGTCGCCGTGTTCCTGCGGATCAGGTCGAGCAGCACCGACTCCCGCTCGGCGGCCGGGAGGGCCACCAGGGTATCGGCGAGCGCCGAGGTGCCCTCGGCGGCGGAATCCGCCTCCGGGAGGCCGTCGACCGTCCGGTGCAGCTGCTTCACCTCGGGGATCTCGCCGAAGAGCGCGCTGTTGCGGGCACCGTCGAGTTCCTTGGCGAACCGCGACCAGTCGACGTCGGTGATCACCGGGCAGGCGTCGGAGCCGGTGAGCGCCTGCTCCAGGGACTTCAGGGCCAGTTCGGGGTCCATGGGCGGCAGACCGAACCGCTCCATACGACCGCTGACCATGCTGTTCTGAGCCGCCATGCCGTCGTTGGCCCAGGGGCCCCAGGCGATCGAGGTCGCCGCGAGACCCTCACTGCGCCGCAACTCCGCCAACGCGTCGAGATAAGCATTCGCAGCCGCGTAGTTGGCCTGTCCGGCACCGCCGACCGTCGCGGAGAACGACGAGAACAACACGAAGGCCGAGAGATCCATGTCTTGGGTCAGCTCGTGCAGATGACGTGCCGCCTCGGCCTTCGCCCGAAGGACGTCCTCGAACCGGGCAACCGACTGCCCGTCGAGCACACCGTCGTCCAGCACACCGGCCGTATGCACCACCGCAGTAAGCGGAACGTCGGACGGGATCTCTTCCAGCAGGCCAGCCAGGGCCTCACGGTCACCGACATCGCACGCCACGACCGACACCCGCGCACCCAACGCGGCGAGCTCCGAGCACAGTTCCTCGACACCCTCAGCGGCCGGACCACGACGCGAGACCAGCATCAGATGCTCCGCACCCGCACCGGCCAGCCAACGCGCCACATGCCGGCCCAGACCACCCGTACCACCCGTGACCAGCACCGTCCCCGACACACGCCACAACCCACCCGGGGCACTGGACGACGCGGGGACCATCCGGCGCCCGAAGACCCCGGCAAACCGCACCGCCACCTCAGCCTCACCGGACTGAAGCACACCGGCCAGACGCTCCACCGAGCGCCCATCGAGGGTTTCGGGAAGGTCGATCAGACCGCCCCACCGATCGGTGTTCTCCGTGGCGACGACCCGGCCGAGACCCCATATCTGTGTCTGGTCCAGGTCCGTCACACGCTCGTTGGAGGTGACAGCAACCGCGCCCCGCGTCACACACCACAACGGAGCCGCGATGTCAGCGTCGCCGAGGGCCTGGACGAGAGCCAACGTCAGCGCAACAGCCGTCGGCACCGAGCCGAACACCGCATCCCGGCCGCCCGCGAGCGCCAGCAACGACACCACGCCGGCGAAACCGGACTCCGACCGAAGGAGCCCAGCAATCACCTCACGGTCAGCACCGGACACCTCCACCACCACCGGCCGCGCACCACGACCAGCCAGACCAGCCACACACTGACCAACCCACGTGTCACCAGCCAGACCAGCCGGAACAACCACCAGCCAATCACCAGACAGCAACCCAGCCGACTCACCCAGCGACGACCACGTCACCCGGTACCGCCAGTTGTCCGACGCCAGCCGCTCACGGTCACGACGGCGCCAAGCGGACAGCACCGGCAGCACCGCCGCCAGCGACTCACCCGCCGTGTCGCCCGCGGAAAGCTCCAGCAGCCCCGCGACCTTCGAGGCGTCCCCGCGCTCCACCGCGTCCCAGAAACCGGCGTCGGCCGTTTCCAGGGCGTCGGGCGAGGCTTCCCGGAGCTCGGCGCCGGGCACCTGCACCCAGTACCGCTCCCGCTGGAAGGCGTACGTCGGCAGTTCGACCGGACGCGCCGACCGACCGACGCGCCGGTCCAGGACCGCCGCCCAGTCGACGGCCACGCCCCGGACATGAGCCGAGCCCGCCAAGGTGAGCACACTCTCGACCTCGTCACCCTGCGCGCGCAGCGCCGGGATGAACGCGCTCGTGGCAGCGGCCTCTTCGGACAGGCACTGCTCACCCATAGTGGACAGCACCTGATCGGGACCGAGCTCCAGGTAGGTCGTCACGCCCTGGCCCGCCAGGCATGCGATGCCGTCGGCGAAGCGGACGGTCGCGCGGACGTGGCGCACCCAGTAGTCGGGATCGCATACCTCTTCGGCAGTTGCGAGCGCGCCGGTCAGGTTCGACACCAGCGGGAAGCGCGGCGCCTCGTACGACAGCTCCTCGGCGACCTTACGGAAGTCGGCCAGCATCGGCTCCATGAGCGGAGAGTGGAAGGCGTGCGAAACCCTCAGGCGTCGCACCCGACGGCCTTCGGTCCGCCAAGCCTCCTCCAGCTCCGCCACCGAAACCTCGGCGCCGGAAACCACCACCGACGACGGCCCGTTGACAGCGGCGATATCCACATCGGTGTGATCGGCGAGAGCGGTACGGACGGAGGTCTCGTCCGCCTCCACCGCCAGCATCGCCCCACCGGCAGGCAGCGCCTGCATCAACCGACCACGCGCCGCCACCAACGCACACGCATCCGCCAGCGACCACACACCAGCCACATAAGCGGCCGCGATCTCACCGATGGAATGCCCGGCCACATAGTCCGGCTTCACACCCCACGAAGCCGTCAGCCGATAAAGGGCGACCTCCAAGGCGAACAGACCGCACTGCGTGAACACCGTCTCATCAAGAGCGTCGCCGTCCTCGAACACAACCTCACGCAACGGTCGTTCCAACAAGCCGTCGAACTCCGCGCACACCTTGTCAAAGGCTTCAGCGAAGACAGGGAAGGCTTCATACAGCTCCCGGCCCATCCCGGCCCGCTGACTGCCCTGACCCGAGAACACCAACGCCAACTTCCCCGACGCCGGCACACCCCGGACCACACCGGCAGCGAGCTCGCCCGAGACCACCGCGTCCAACCCGGCCTCGAAGCCGGCCCGGTCCGCGGCCAGCACCACCGCACGGTGCTCGAACACCGAACGGGCCGTGGCCAAGGAGAAGGCCACGTCAAACGGCTCAACGGTTTCGTCCCGCGTCAACGACAGCAGCCGCTCCGCCTGACCCCGCAACGCCGCCTCGGACTTCGCCGACACCACCCACGGCACCACAGACACCGAGTCCACCGGAACAGCAGCCGGAACCTCCAGCTCCGGGGCCTGCTCCAGGATGACGTGCGCGTTCGTCCCGCTGATGCCGAAGGACGAGACACCCGCCCGGCGAGGCCTGCCGCTCTCAGGCCACGGCGTGGCCTCGGTCAGCAGCTCCACCGCACCAGCCGTCCAGTCCACATGCGACGACGGCTCGTCCACGTGCAACGACCGCGGCAGCACACCGTGCCGCATCGCCAGCACCATCTTCATGATCCCGGCAACACCGGCCGCCGCCTGCGTATGACCGATGTTCGACTTGATCGAACCCAGCCACAACGGCTCGTCCTCCGGCCGGTCCTGGCCGTACGTCGCGAGCAGCGCCTGGGCCTCGATCGGGTCACCCAGCTTCGTACCCGTGCCATGCGCCTCGACCGCGTCGACCTCGGCGGCCGACAAGCCGGCGCTGGCCAGCGCCGCGCGGATGACCCGCTGCTGCGACGGACCGTTCGGCGCGGACAGGCCGTTGCTCGCGCCGTCCTGGTTCAGCGCGGAGCCCCTGACCACGGCGAGGACCTGATGGCCGTTGCGCCGCGCGTCCGACAGGCGCTCCAGCAGGAGCATGCCGACGCCCTCCGCCCAGCCGGTGCCGTCGGCCGCCGCCGCGAACGGCTTGCAGCGGCCGTCGGGGGCCAGGCCGCGCTGGCGGCTGAACTCCACGAACGCGACCGGGCTGGCCATGACCGTGGCGCCACCCGCCAGGGCGAGCGAGCACTCGCCCTGGCGCAGCGCCTGTGCCGCCCAGTGCAGGGCGACCAGGGACGACGAGCAGGCGGTGTCGATGGTCACCGCGGGGCCCTCGAACCCGAAGGTGTACGAGATGCGGCCGGAGGCGACACTGCCCGCGTTCCCGGTCATCAGGTAGCCCTCGGAGGCTTCACCTGCCTGCTGCACCGCGTCGCCGTAGTCGTGGTAGGTCAGACCGCAGAACACGCCGGTCTGGCTGCCGTGCACCGACACCGGATCGATCCCGGCCCGCTCCAGCGCCTCCCACGACGTCTCCAGCAGCAGCCGCTGCTGCGGATCCATCGCCAGCGCCTCACGCGGCGAGATCCCGAAGAACGCGGGGTCGAACTCACCGGCGTTGTAGAGGAATCCGCCCTCCCGTGCGTACGCGGTGCCCTTGTGGTCGGGGTCAGGGTGGTAGAGCCCCTCCAGGTCCCAGCCACGGTCCGTGGGCAGGCCGGACACGGCGTCCCCGTCGTTGACGAGGAGCTGCCACAGTTCCTCGGGCGTGCGTACGCCGCCCGGGAAGCGGCAGCCCATGCCGATGATGGCGATCGCGTCGTCGTCGGAGTCGGTCCGTGCCGCCGTCGCCTGCCGGTTCCGGAGAGCCGTCGACCGCTGGTCGTCCTCGGTCCGCTCCGGGCCCATCACCTCGCCGAGGATGTGGCGGGCGACTGCGGCCGGGGTCGGGTAGTCGAAGACCAGCGTGGCCGAGAGCCGGAGGCCGGTCGCGGCGTTGAGGCGGTTGCGCAGTTCGACCGCGGTGAGCGAGTCGAAACCGATCTCCTTGAACGCGCGCCCCACGGCGACCGCTTCCGCACCCGTGTGACCGAGCACGGCCGCCACGTTGTCGGTCACCAGCTCCAGCAGGACGTCTTCCCGCTCCGCCGGCGCGAGGCCGGTGAGGCGCCGCACCAGGGCGGGGGTCCCGCTGTCGTCGGCGGCCGTGACGACCCGGCGGGCCGGGGCTCCGACGAGGTGCCGAAGGATGGTGGGCACGGTGCCGGGCCGTGCGTGTGCGCGCAGCACCCCCACGTCCATGCGCGTCGGCACGAGGAGGAACTCCCCCGTCGTCCGCGCCACGTCGAACAGCGCCAGTCCCTCGTCGGCGGGCAGCGGTGTCATGCCGAACCGCGCCATGCGGGCCATGTCGACCTCGCCCAGGTGACCGGTCATGTCACTGCGCTCGGCCCAGAAACCCCACGCCAGCGACACACCGGCGAGGCCGTGGGCCCGGCGGCGTGCGGCCAGGGCGTCCAGGAACATGTTGGCCGCCGCGTAGTTGCCCTGACCGGCGGCCCCGAAGGTGGCGGCCGCCGACGAGAACAGCACGAACGCCGACAGGTTCATGTCCGCGGTCAGCTCGTGCAGATGCATGGCCGCGTCGGCCTTGGGGCGCAGCACCGCGTCCAGCCGGTCCGGCGTCAGCGACTCGGCCATGCCGTCGTCCAGCACACCGGCCGCGTGCACCACGCCACGCAGCGGGTACTCCGCCGGAATCCGTGCCAGCAGGCCGGCCAGCGCCTCGCGGTCCGCCACATCGCACGCCTCGAAGATCACACGGGCGCCCGACGCGGTGAGTTCCTGCTCGAGTTCGTCGGCTTCCGGGATGTCGCGGCCCCGGCGGGAGACCAGGACCACGCAACGGACGCCGTGTTCGGTCACCAGGTGCCGCGCCACGAGACGTCCCAGGACGCCGCTCGCGCCGGTGATCAGCACGGAGCCGTCGGTGTCCCAGGCGGCGCCCGAACCGGTCGGGGCGTCGTGGGTGGCGGGGACCGTCGCCCTCATCAGGCGCGGGACGCACGTGCGGCCCGCCCGTACGGCGATCTGCGGCTCATCGGTGGCGAGCACGGCCGCGAGCGCGCTGTGCGTGCCGTCCGTGTCCTCGTCCAGGCCGGCGTCCAGGTCGAGCAGGACGAAGCGGTCCGGGTGTTCAGCCTGTGCCGACCTGACCAGGCCCCACACCGCGGCGGCGGCCAGGTCCGGCACGTCCTCGCCGGGCTCGGTCGCCACCGCGCCCCGGGTCACGAAGGCCAGCCGCGAGTCGGCGAACCGCTCGTCGGCCAGCCACACCTGAAGGGCCTCCAGCGCGCGGTGCGCCGCCAGGTGCGCCGTACCCGCGAGGCCGTCACGCACACCGGTCCCGGAAGTGGAGTCGGCGAGGAACGGCAGCAGTACGACCTCCGGGGCCGCGCCGTCCGGTACGTCACGCAGGTCGGCGTACACGCCGGCCCGGTCGGCGTCCCGGCCGAGCAGCGTACGGAGCCCGTCCGCGTCGGGACCGACGACCGCCCAACGGGCGCCGCGGTCCCCCGGACCGGCCTGGAGGGGCCGCCACTCCACCCGGAACAGCGACTCGTGGGGCACCTGCCCGACGGTGATGTCGTCCGGCGTGACCGTACGGGTGGTCACCGCGTCGACAGCGGCCACCAGCTGTCCGGCCTCGTCGGCGAGCAGCACCGAGACGCCGTCCGGCGCCCCGGGCGTGAGCCGCGCACGCAACGTGGTCGCGCCGGTGGCGTACAGCGTCACTCCGCTCCACGCGTACGGGAGCACGGCCGTACGGTCGTCCGCGTCCGGGCCGTCAACGGCGTGCAGGACGGCGTCGAGGAGCGCCGGGTGCACGACGAACCGGTCGGCGTCCGCGTGCCGGTCCTCCGGCAACGCCACCTCGGCGAAGATCTCCTCGCCCTTGCGCCACGCCTGCCGCAGGCCCTGGAAGGCGGGGCCGTACGCCAGGCCGTCGGGCCGCTCCTCGTAGAACCCCGCGAGGTCGACCGGCTCGGCGCCCGCCGGGGGCCACTGGCCGAGACCGGCCGCTTCAGCGGCCACGGGCGCGCCCGGCGCGAGGACACCGGTGGCGTGCCGGGTCCAGGCGAGGTCCGCCGCTCCGTCCTCGAAGCGCGAGTAGACGTTCACCGTGCGGCGGCCGGAGTCGTCCGGCCCGCCGACAGCCAGCTGGAGCTGGACCGCCCCGCTCTCGGGGAGCACCAGCGGTGCCTCCAGCGTGAGCTCCTCGACGCGGTCGCACCCGACCGCGTCCCCGGCCCGCAACGCCAGCTCCACGAAGGCGGAACCCGGCAGCAGCGGTGTGCCGAAGAGCGCGTGGTCGGCCAGCCAGGAATGCGCCCCCATCGACAGCCGGCCCGTGAACAGATGCCCGTCCGACTCCGGCAGCATGACCGCGGCGCCCAGGAAGGGATGGTCCGCGGCGGACAGCCCGGCCGACGTGACGTCGCCCCGCGAGGCCGCGGACGGTTCGATCCAGTAGCGCTGGTGCTGGAAGGCGTACGTGGGGAGGTCCACGAGACGCGCGCCCGTGCCGTCGAAAAGGCCGGCCCAGTCGACGTTCGCTCCGCCGACGAAGGCTTCGGCGACGGAGGTGAGGAAGCGGCCGAGGCCCCCCTCGTCACGACGCAGGGAACCGACAGCAGTGATGTTGTGGGCTTCGGCGGTCTGCTCGATGCCCATGGTCAGGACCGGGTGGGCGCTGGACTCCACGAACAGTCGGAAACCGTCGTCCAGGAGCGCCTGGACGGTGTCCTCGAAGCGGACGGTCTGGCGCAGGTTGCGATACCAGTAGGCAGCGTCGAGCGTGCCGGTCTCCAGCACACCACCAGTCACCGTCGAATAGAACGGCACCGACGCCGGACGCGGAGAGATACCCGCGAGGTCACGCAACAGCGCGGCCTCGATCTCCTCCACGTGCGCGCAATGCGAGGCGTAATCCACCGCCACCCGCCGGGCCCGAATGCCGTCCGCCTCACAACTGGCGAGGAGTTCATCGAGGGCGTCGTTGTCACCGGAAACAACCACCGTGGCGGGGCCATTGACCGCAGCCACCGCGAGTCGGCTGTCCAGCCGCTCCTCGACGGCCTCCACGTTCAAGGAGACCGAGACCATTCCGCCACGGCCGGACAGCGCCCGCAGAGCCTTGCTCCGCAGCGCCACCACCTTCGCCGCATCCTCCAACGACAACGCCCCGGCCACACACGCGGCCGCGATCTCACCCTGCGAATGACCGATGACAGCCGCCGGCTCCACACCGGTCGAACGCCACACCTCCGCCAGGGAAACCATCACAGCCCACAACACCGGCTGCACGACATCGACCTGCTCAAGCCAACTGGCGTCCTCTGAGCGCAGCAGACCAGTCAACGACCAATCCACATACGGCGCCAACGCAACACCGCACTCCGCGATCCGCTCCGCGAACACCGGCGACGAATCCAGCAGATCAGCAGCCATACCGGCCCACTGCGACCCCTGCCCCGGGAACACGAACGCCGCACGGCCGTCCGACTCCGCGGCACGGCCCCGCACCACGCCGGGCACGTCGCGGCCGTCCGCCAGAGTGTCCAGACCGTCCCGGCCTCCCGCCAGCACCACGGCCCGGTGTTCGAACACACTGCGAGCGGTCGCCAGGGACAAGCCCACGTCGAGAGGCGCCAGCTTCCCCACGTGCGTAAGCAGCCGTTCTGCCTGCTCCCGCAACGCAGCTTCGGACTTGGCGGACACCACCCACGGCACCACCGGCAGCTCGACCCGAGCCGACTCCTCCTCGGCAACCACCACGGGCGCCTGCTCAAGGATCACGTGCGCGTTCGTCCCGCTGACGCCGAACGACGACACACCCGCCCGGCGCGGTCGGCCCGTCTCGGGCCACGGAGTGGGGTCGGTCAGCAGACGAAGCGTGCCGGACGACCAGTCGACGTGCGGCGTGGGCTCGTCGACGTGCGGCATCTCGGGCAGCACGCCGTGCCGCATCGCGAGCACCATCTTCATGATGCCCGCGACACCGGCCGCGGCCTGGGTGTGGCCGATGTTCGACTTGATCGAGCCCAGCCACAGCGGCTGGTCACCCGACCGCTCCTGGCCGTACGTCGCGAGCAGCGCCTGGGCCTCGATCGGGTCACCCAGCTTCGTACCCGTACCGTGCGCCTCCACCGCGTCGACCTCACCGGCCGTGAGCCCGGCGCTCGCCAGCGCGGCGCGGATGACCCGCTGCTGCGACGGGCCGTTCGGCGCCGTCAGGCCGTTGCTCGCACCGTCCTGGTTGACGGCGGAACCACGCACGACCGCCAGAACCTGGTGGCCGTTGCGCTCCGCGTCCGACAGGCGCTCCACCAGGAGCAGGCCGGCGCCCTCGCCCCAGCCGGTGCCGTCGGCCGCCGCCGCGAACGGCTTGCAGCGGCCGTCGGGGGCCAGGCCGCGCTGACGGCTGAACTCCACGAAGCCACGCGGCGACACCATGAGCGAGACGCCGCCCACGATCGCGAGCGAGCACTCGCCCTGCCGCAGGGACTGCGCCGCGAGGTGCAGGGCGACCAGCGAAGAGGAGCACGCGGTGTCGACGGTGACCGCCGGGCCCTCCAGGCCGAAGGTGTAGGAGATACGTCCCGAGACCACGCTGGCCGCGTTGCCGGTGGCGACATAGCCCTCGGCCACTTCGGGGGCCTTGTCGGCGAGGGAGACGTATTCCTGGCCGTTCGTGCCGATGAAGACGCCGGTGCGGCTGCCGCGCACCGCGCCGGGGTCGACGCCGGCCCGCTCCCAGAGTTCCCAGGCGGTCTCCAGCAGCAGCCTCTGCTGCGGGTCCATGGCCAGTGCCTCGCGGGGCGAGATGCCGAAGAAGTCGGCGTCGAATCCGCCCACTTCGTCCAGGAAGGCGCCCTCGCGGACGTAGCTCTTGCCGAGCGCGTCGGGGTCGGCGTCGTACAGCCCTTCCAGGTCCCAGCCGCGGTCCGTCGGGAAGGGCGAGACGGCGTCCTCGCCGTCGGCGAGCAGGTTCCACAGCTCGTCCGCGGAGCCGACGCCGCCGGGGAACCGGCAGCTCATCGCCACGATCGCCATGGGCTCGTCGTCCGCCGCCACCGTCGCCGGGAGCGCCGGGACGGCTTCGTCGTCACGCGAGCCGAGCAGTTCGGTGAGCAGGTGGTCGGCCAGCGCGGCCGGTGTGGGGTAGTCGAAGACGAGCGTGGCCGAGAGCTGCGTCTCGGTGGCCTCGGTGAGCCTGTTGCGCAGGTTCACCGCGGTCAGGGAGTCGAAGCCGATCTCCATGAACGCACGGCCCGGGGTGATCGCCTCGGCTCCCGCGAATCCGAGTACGGCGGCGACATGCGCCCGTACGAGCTCCAGCAGGACGCGGCGCTGTTCGGCCTCGGGCAGCCCGCGCAGGCGGGCGGCCAGGGCCGATGCCCCGTCGGCGAGTGCCGCGTCGGCTTCGGTCACCTCGGCCGGCTGCCCGACCTCCGGGATCCCGCTGAGCATGCGGGACAGCTGCCGGGCCTCGAAGGTGCCGACGAAGCGCTTCCAGTCGGCGTCGACGAGGGCGACCGCGGTGTCTTCGGCAGCCAGCGAACGTTCGAGGGCCGTCACCGCGAGCCGCGGATCCATGGGGACCATGCCGGTGCGGCGGAGGGTACGCCCGACCTCGGCGCTGCCGACGGCCATGCCGTCGTCGGCCCAGGGGCCCCAGGCGATCGAGGTCGCCGGGAGACCCTCACCACGGCGCAACTCCGCCAGCGCGTCGAGGTAGGCATTCGCTGCCGCGTAGTTGGCCTGACCGGCACCGCCGACCGTCGCGGAGAACGACGAGAACAACACGAACGCCGAGAGACCCATGTCTTGGGTCAGCTCGTGCAGATGACGTGCCGCTTCGGCCTTCGCCCGAAGGACATCCTCGAACCGGGCAACCGACTGCCCCTCCAGAACA
>NZ_JBFBBD010000123.1:0-13416 GCF_040689515.1 Streptomyces sp. NPDC051173 | reverse complement strand
GGTCCGCACCATCCAGCCCGTCCGGCGTTTGAGGACAGCGCGCGAAGCGTGCTTCGGGGGCCTGGGGGCTCGCCCCCAGTTCGGGAAGGGGCGGGGTGGGGGAAAAGCCCGCCGCAGGCGCCAACCGACCCGCAGCCGGGGGCCTGGGGCACGCGCCCCAGTTCGGGGAGGGGCGGGGCTGGGGAACAAACCCCGCCTACCCCTCCGCGCTCACATTCAACTGCCGCAGCAGCCGCGCCAGTTCCGCGATCTCCCGCGGGTCCCAGTCCGCGAGCTTGCGCACATGGTGGGCCCGGCGCGCGTCGCGGACGCGCGTGAAGCGGGCGCGGCCCTCGTCCGTGATGCGGACCAGGGACGCGCGGCCGTCGGCGGGGTCCGGGGTGCGGGTGACGAGGCCGAGGTCGCCGAGGGCGCGCAGCTGCCGGCTCATGGTCGCCTTGCCGACGCCGAAGTACGCGGCGAGATCCGTCGCGCGCTGCTCCCCCGCGTCCTCCAGCCGGACGAGGAGGCCGTAGGCGGCCGCCTCCAGTTCGGGGTGGACGGCGCGGGCCATCTCGCCGGAGGAGGCGCGGGCGCGGCGGAGGAAGACGGCCAGTTCGCGTTCCAGCGCGAGGTAAGCCTGGTCCACACCACTGCTGTCCTCGGGGCGCGGGGGAGTCGTCTGGTGCACGTCGAGGCCCTCTCCGGCTTTCCGGCTGCTGAAAATTTCCGTGGGCCGCGGCACATCGCCGCAGCTCCGTAAGTATTTCGCAGGTTCGGACCGACGACAGCACCGCGTCCCCGCGGGCCCGACGCGTCCGTGCTCGATATTTTGGGTATGACATGGTCACACCAACACAGTCGTACTCACGGCACTCCCCCCACACAGCTCACCGGAGTCCGCCATGCCCGTGCTCAGACCCGCTCCACCGCGCCGGGAGCCCCCCACGGCTCCCGGCGTCCGCACCGCTCTGTCCTCTCTGTTCTCCCTGCTCATCGCCCTGCTGGCGCTGATCGTCGCCCTGCCCGGCACCGCGCTCGCCGCCTCCCCCACGACGGGCGGCAAGCGGCCCGCCCACCCCGAGCGGGACTGGCTCGGCTCCACCGTCCGCCGCCACGAACCGCAGACGGGCCGTACACCTCCCCCCTCGCTCACCGCCTCCGTCGAGGGCGTCGACGTCAGCAGCCACAACGGGAACGTCCCCTGGTCCACGCTCTGGAACAGCGGCAACCGCTTCGCCTATGTGAAAGCCACCGAGGGCACGAGCTACACCAACCCGTATTTCGCCCAGCAGTACAACGGCTCCTACGACGCCGGAATGATCCGCGGCTCCTACCATTTCGCCCTGCCCGACAACTCCGGCGGAGCCGCCCAGGCCACCTACTTCGCGACGCACGGCGGCGGCTGGTCCGGTGACGGCAAGACGCTGCCGGGGGTGCTCGACATCGAGTACAACCCCTACGGCTCGGTCTGCTACGGCATGAGCGCGGGCGCGCTGCGGAACTGGATCGCGGACTTCCTCCGTACGTACCGCGCGCGCACCGGCCGCGACGCGATGATCTACACCGCGACGGGCTGGTGGAAGCAGTGCACCGGCGACTACGGCGGTTTCGGCTCCGTCAACCCCCTGTGGGTCCCGCGCTACGGCTCCTCCGTCGGCGAGCTCCCGGCGGGCTGGGGGTTCCACACCGTCTGGCAGTACACCGACACCGGACCGACCGTCGGTGACCACAACCGCTTCAACGGCTCCTACAGCCGCCTCCAGGCGCTGGCCGACGGCTGACCGCGCCACCATCCGCCCGCACAGAGCGCCGGGCCCCCGCACATCGGCGGCGGGGGCCCGGCTCTTCGTCCCGGTTCGTCGTCCCGGCTCGGGCGTCAGCCGCAGGAGCCCGCCGGACGGGTGCGGGTGACCAGGTCGGTGTAGCCGGTGGTGCCGTCGAGCCACACCACCTGCTTGCCGCCCACCGCCGCGGCCGACGACTGCTCACCGCGGTTGCAGGAGACCCGCGCCCGCGCCGGGTCGGTCGAGCCGTCCGCCGCGAACTGGTAGAGCTTCGGCAGCGCCTCGTTGCCGGTGGTGGTCTCCGGCGGCAGCGAGGTCACCGTCACGGCACTCTCCGACGCCGTGAGGTCGAGGGGGAAGAGCGCCTGCGGACCCTTCTCCGTGCTGAGGTCGGTCACGCCCGTGCCGTCGAGGTTCGCCCGCCGCACCGACGAGCCGCCCTTGCCCTGGGCGTCGAACTCGTGCGCCAGCCAGAAGACGTGCGTGCCGTTGATGCCGGTCTGGCCGATCGCCGAGGGCTTGCGGTTGGCGCCCGTCTGCGTCACCTTGCCCGTCCTCGGGTCCAGCACCTCGGTGACGGATTGGAAGTCGTCGCCCTGCGAGGTGATCCTCGCGTAGGCGATCCGGCCGCCGCCGACCGACGGCATGGCCGTCTCGGTGTCGTCGCGCCGGCCGTCCACCCAGGTCGGGGCCTTGTCGCCGGGCCGCAGATAACCGACGTGGCGGGCACCGAAACCGCTCTGCTCCTCCAGGACCACGACGTCGCCCTCGACGCGCACCGCGTTGATCCCGGCGCTGGAGTAGAGCTTCTTGACCGGCCCGCCCGCGAGGGGGCGGGAGAGCACGTCCACGCCGTCCTTGCCGACGGCGACCCACACCACGGTCCTGCCGTCCGTGGCCGGATAGGCGTGGTAGCGCCCGTCGTTGGGGCTCATCAGCTTCGGGGAGCCCGAGCCGTCCGCGCGGCCCGCCCAGACGGAGTACGCCTCGGAGCCGTCGTCGTTGGACCGCGACGCGGCCCACCAGCCGCCGCCCGCGCCCACGCCGGTGCCCGCGGTGTTCAGCCTGCCGGACAGCAGGTCGGTGTCGACGCCGAGGGCCTGCTCCCAGTTGGGGACGATGCCGCGGGCGTTGAAGGAGCGCGTGACGGTGTTCAGGTCCTTGGCGGACACGCCGAGCGCCTTCGCGGCGGCGATCACCGCCTCACGGCCCTCGGTGAAGCCGTCGAGCGGGGTCATGTACTCCGTGAGCGCCTTGTAGACGATCCTGTCGGCGAGCGTGCGGCCCACGTCCCTGCGGATGTTCCACAGCGCGCCGGAGAAGATGGTGGAGTTCATGTGCACGCCGCCGTTGTCGGTGGAGAAGCCCACACCGACGAAGTTCTTGGACGTCGTCCTCCCGTCGTTGAGGTCACGGAAGGCGCACTGGCGCGGGGTCTTCGTACGGCACAGGTCGCCGCCCAGCAGGCCCGCGTCCGGGTCGTCCATGGACATGCCGGCGGCGTCCACGGCGATGGAGTTGCCGAAGTAGTCGGCGAGCGCCTCGTTGAGGGCGCCGGACTGGCCCGCGTAGACGAGGTCGGCGGAGTTCTCGACGACGCCGTGCGTCATCTCGTGGCCGACCACGTCGAGATCGGCGGAGAGCGTCTTGTACTCCTCGTCGCCACCGCCGTACACCATCTTGGTGCCGTCCCAGAAGGCGTTGACGTACGCGCCGCCGAACCGGGTCACGCCGACGAGGGAGTTGATGGCCATGCCACGGCCGTCCAGGCTGTTCCGGCCGTGGACCTTCTTGTAGTAGTCGTAGACCTTGCCCGCCGCCCAGTGGGCGTCGACGGCACCGGACTCGGTGGCGTCCTTCCCGAAGTTCGGGCCGGGCGAGCCGAACTCCTTGATGCCGGCCGGCCAGTTGCCGGACGCCTCGCTGACGTCCTTGCCGCGCGCGTCCCAGGTGGAGATCAGGTTCTTGGTGGAGTCCCACATCCGGGAGTAGTCACGCATGACGTACTCGTTGCGGGCGGTGTCCTTGAAGAGCCCGAGCTCGACGGTGGTGCCGTCGTACTTCACGCCGGAGCCCGCGACGCCGGGGCTCACACCGTCCGCGGGCTTCGCGGGGCTCTCCGCCGCCGCGGCGGCGGACTTCGCGGAGGCCGTGGCGGCGGACCTGGCGGTGCCCTCGTCGCCGAAGGTCTTGATGCCGCTGTACTGGAGCACCGGGAAGCCGGCCTTGGCGTCGACGTAGACCTCGCGCAGCACGGGCCGGCCGTCGGCCGGGTCGGTGCCGCGCACGGTGACGTGATGGGTGAGGACGCCGGGGCCCTTGGGCACGACCACCAGGCCGCGCGCGGTGCCGGTCAGGGACCGCGCCGCCTTGGCCCCGGTGCCGAGCCAGGTGCCGTCGAGTTCACGCAGGGTGGCCTCGACGGCCCTGCGCACCGCGAGCTCCTCGCTCACCTCGGCCTTGGTGTCGGCCTTCAGACCGGTGAAGTACTTCCCGGAGGTGCCGGTGACGACGCGCTTGCCGTCCTTCTTCTCCATCCTCACGACGTACTGGCCGCCGAGGACGTCCACGCCGCCGTACTTCTGCTGGAGCCGGACGATCTCCTCCCGGCCCGAGGTCGCGGTCCGCACGGGCCGCAGATCGCGCCCCGGGGCGGCGATGTGATAGCGGCTCTGCTTGTCCGCGAGGTGCTCGCGCGCGGCGTCGGCCGCGCTGCCGCTCGCCCGTACGCCTTCCCTGATGCCGTCGACCAGGGAAGGGGTGGAGGTTCCCTTCCCCGGAATCACCTCACCGGGAGCCTTCCCGGCCACGGCGACGGCCTGCCCGGGCACGGCGGTCACGACAAGGGCGGCAACGCCCATCAGCGCCGCCGCCCCTGCTATGCCGCTCTTCGCGGCCGGTCTTCCTGAACGTGCTCTGGATTTACGCAAGGTGGATCCCCCTCGTACCTTCCGGAACATGTGCGGTCGTGGCACATGCAACCGGTGGGACGAGGGCTGAACAACGATGCGTAAGGCCCGGGGGACGGCTTTCGGCCGTGCGGCGACGCGGTCAGTCGCGGGGGAACTCGTCGGTGGCGAGGGCCAGGCCGACGACGGTGCCGGTGAGGTCGATGGGGTCGCCGAACTTGATGGCAGGGCCGGTGCGGTAGGTGCCGTCCTTGGGATCCGTGAAGAGCACGCACTCGCCGATGTACGGGTCCACGATGAGGTACACCGGTACACCGGCCAGAGCGAAGGTATCCTTCTTCGGCCCGTAATCGTTCCGCGCGGTGTTCTTGGAAATCACCTCGGCGACGAACTCGATGTCCTCGTAATGCCAACGCGCCTCGTCGTCCTGTGTCGCCCCTTCCTTGAACGCCACGACGTCACAGCAGAAGCCGTTCAAGTGGCCGGGAAAGTCGATCCGTACATCCGACGCCGTGCGACTCCTCGGGTACTTGACCCGCAGTTGCTCGACAATACCGAGAATGATCTCCCAGTGGTTCTGTCGTTGCGGCGACATGTAGACGGCCCCCTCGACGATCTCTACTTTGTAGCCCTCGGGGACGGGCATCCGCTCGAGCCTGTCGAACAGCATGTCCAGGCTGAGCTCGTCGCTGTCGGCCATCTCGATCCTGTCGGTCAGCGTGGCAGTCACTGTGCGCTCCTCCCCGCCACCCGCGGGATACGGGCAGCCGGGTAGTACAACGATACGCACGGGAAACGGACACGCGACCGATCCCGTACCACGTCACCCCATCTTCGCCGCCGCGCTGCGGATCGCCTCGCGGATGCGGAAGTACGTGCCGCAGCGGCAGACGTTGGCTATCTCGTCGAGGTCGGCGTCCGTGGGGTTCTTCGTGCGCTTCAGGAGGGCGACCGCCGCCATGATCTGGCCGGGCTGGCAGTAGCCGCACTGGGCGACGTCCTGCTCCAGCCACGCCTCCTGGACCGGGTGCAGCTTCTCGCCGTCGGCCAGGCCCTCGATGGTGGTGACCTCGCGGCCCTCGACGGTGGAGACGGGGACGACGCAGGGGCGTACGGCCTCGCCGTCCAGGTGGCTGGTGCACGCCTTGCAGACGTCTATCCCGCAGCCGTACTTGGGCCCGCGCACCCCGAGGTGGTCGCGCAGCGCCCACAGCAGGGGCAGGTCGTCCGGGGCGTCCACGGCGACGGCCTGGCCGTTGACGGTGAAACGGTGGGTGGGCATGGAGGGCTCCTGTGAGGGCTCAGCGGGGGAAGGGGGTGAAGTCCACGTCGAAGTTGACCGGAAAGCGCCGAGGGCGCGTGCCCGTGGCACGGGCGTACGCGTTGGCGATCGCCCCCACCGCCGCCGGGACGCCCAACTCCCCCGCCCCGCCGGGCTCGCCGGTGGGCGGCATCACGAACACCCGCACGTCCGGCGGCACGTCCCGCTGCCGCGCGTAGTGGAACTGCGAGTAGCTGCCTTCCAGCGGCAGCCCCTTGTCGAGGTGCAGCCCGGCCCGCAGCGTGGTCGAGATCGCGTCCGTCAGCCCGCCCAGCAACTGCGCCTCCAGACCCCGCGGATTGACCGCCCGCCCGACGTCGGCCACGATCACCGCCTTGACGACCCGGGGGTGCCGGGGGTCGGTCGCGTCGATCTCGACGAGGCACGCCGTGCGGGACTTGTACTCCTCGTGGAAACCGATCCCCTGCGCGTGCCCGGCCGGTATCGGCCGCCCCCAGTCGCCCTCGCTCGCCGCCTTGTCGAGGACGGCCCGCTGGGCGGCGCTCTTGAGGAACGCACGGCGGAAGGCGACCGGGTCCCGGCCGAGCCGCGCCGCGAGCTCGTCGACGACGATCTCCTCGGCGCCGCGGGTGTTCGCCGAGTACACCGACCGCCAGGACGCGGTGGGCATCCGCAGCGGCACCTCGGTCAGGTGCTGGGTGGTGAGGCCGAAGCGGTAGGGCGACTTCACCGTCGTATGGAAGAGCGTCTGCGCGAACGTCTCGTTGCCGATGCTCCCGGGCAGCTTCGCCGCGGCGGCGGTGAGCGCCTCGCCGAGGCCGTGCCGGAAGTCGGTCTCCACGGCGGCCACCCGGTGCTCGAAGGTCAGCACCTTGCCGAGCGCGTACGTGGCGCGGAGCCGGTGGTGGGTGGCCGGCCGCATCCTGCCGTGCCGCATGTCGTCGACGCGGGACCACATGAGCCGTACGGGCCGCCCCGCCGCCTTCGACACCTGGGCGGCCTCCAGCGCCGCGTCGAAGAACAGCCGCCGCCCGAACGAGCCGCCCGCCTGCACCACGTGCACGGTGACCTTGTCCACGGGCAGCCCGAGTTCCTTGGCGATGGTCTGCTGCGCGACGATCGGCGCCTTCAGCCCGGACCAGACCGTGGCCCGGTCCGGCCGTACGTCCGCGACCGCTGAGTTCGTCTCCATCGGCGCGTGGCTGACGAACGCGAAGTCGAACTCCGCGTCCAGGTGCTCGGTCAGCGGCGGCAGTTCGACCAGCGGCGCGGCCGCGTCCCGGAGCCTGGCGCGGACGTCGTCGTCGGAGAGGCCGTCGACTGTGCCGGGTCCCCAGGTCACGTCGAGCGCGTTCTTGGCGTTCAGCGCCTGCCCGAACGTCTCGGCGACGACCGCTACGCCCGTGGGGATCACGACGGTGCCGAGCACCCCGGGCATCGCCCGCACGGCGGCCTCGTTCCGTACGGCCCTCACCGTGCCGCCCACGGTCGGCGGGCGGCGCACCATGCAGGGCTTGGCGCCGGGTATGTCCAGGTCCAGGGTGTACCGCTGCCGGCCGGTGACCATGGCGCGGGCGTCGATGCGGGAGGCCGGGGTGCCGACCAGTGTGTGCGCGGACTCCGGCTTGGGCGCGGCGGTAAGCGCCCCGAGATCGCGCGCGGCGGCCGCGGCCGCGAGCGTGGCGTACGACGCGCTGCGGCCGTCCGGGGCGTGGACGGCACCGTCCCGGGTGGCGAGGGCCCCCGCCGCCAGGCCCCATCGTTGGGCGGCGGCCTTCACGAGCCGCGCTCGGGCGGCGGCCGCGGTGTGCCGGACCGGGTCGTAGAGGGAGCGGATGGAGTTGGAGCTCCCGGTGAACTGACTGAACATCAGCTCTGGGCGGGCGTCCTCCAGTTCGACCCGCACCTGCCCGAGCGGCATGTCCAGCTCCTCGGCGACCAGCATCGCGACGGCCGTCGTCAGGCCCTGCCCGACTTCCTCCCTGGGCAGGCGGAAGGTGGCGGTGCCGTCCTCGCCGACGGTCAGCACGAGCATGTGCGCGGTGGGGGTGCCGACGAGGTTCAGGATGTCGCCGAGGTCGACGATGTCGGCGACGGCTGCTTGCTGGGGGTGCGGGGCGGTGGTGGCGAGGGTGAGGGTGGGGGCGGCTATGAGGTAGGTGAGGAAGCGGCGTCTGCTGGGGGGTTGGGGGGCTGCTTCCTTCATGGGGCTCCGATCTTGGGGTGGGGGCGGGTTGATCATTACTGGTGGGTAGGCGGGATTCAAGGGTGGGTTTTTTGGGGGGCGATTTTTCCCTTGCGGTTCGTTGTGCCGGGGGTGGGGTGGCCTCAATCGCCAGCCGGGCTGGGTTGGTGGCTGGACCGGGGGTGTGGCCTCCGGGCTGAGGACCTGGAACGCGGTGCGTGGCGCCGCCCTACGCATTGCGTACCGTGACAACGCACCGCGTTCCAGAACCCCACCCTCCGGCCCCACCCCCTCCGCCGGTGGGTGACATGAAGGCCGGTGGGGGGCGCCATTCTCTTTAGCCCGTCCGGCGTTTGAGGACGCGCCCGCAGGGCGCCCGCCGCCGCAGGCGGCAACGGACCGATGGCCGGGGGCCTGGGGCACGAGCCCCAGTTTCGGGAAGGGGCGGGGTAGGGGAACAAGCGCCGCAGGCGCCGACGGACCCGCAGACGGGGGCTGGGGCGCGCGCCCCCACGCGGCGGAGCCGCAGATCAGATGCAGCCGGGAAGGGGCGGGGTAGGGGAAGAAGCCCGCCGCAGGCGCCAACCGACCCGCAGCCGGGCTGAGGCACACGCCCCAACCGCCCCGCAGGCACAAAGAACCCGCACCCCGAGGGGGCTGGGGCGGAGCCCCACGCGGCGGAGCCACACAGCAAGGCGCAGTCGGGAAAGGGCGGGCGGGTGGGGGGAAAGGTCGCGCCGAGCGACCCGTACCGGACCGCAATAGAAGCCAAAGATCAAGCCAGCAAAATGCTCGTCACCTGCCCCGGCAAGAAGTCCAGAGGATCATCCGCCGCCCCCACCACCCTCCCGTCCTGGAAACGACCAGGCGTACACCCGACCATCACCCGGAACGTACGCGAGAAGTGCGTCTGGTCGTGAAAGCCCGCCCCCGTCGCAGCCAGAGCCCAAGGCATACCCGCCCGCTTCAGACGGAGCGCCGCCTGGAGGCGCAGCACCTGCGCGGCCCCCTTCGGCGTGGGCCCGAGCTGTTCGCGGAAGCGGCGTTCCAGGTGGCGGCGGCTCCAGCCCGTACCGGCGGCCAGGTCGTCGATGCGGATCCGGCCGTCCGTACGCCGCAACTCACCCCACGCCCAGGCCACTTCCGGGTGACATCGCGGTCCGCTGCGCAGCCGGGCGGCCAGGGCGTGGTCGAGCAGGGCGAAGCGGGCGGGCCAGTCGGGGCATTCGGCGAGCCGTTCGGTGAGCTGTCCGAGGCCGTGGCCCAGGAGGTCGCCGGGGTCGGGCGTGAGGTGGGCCCACTCGGCCATGGGGACGGCGAAGAGCCTGTAGGCCGCCGGAGGTGAGAGCAGAACGGTGACGCCGTGCAGCAGCCCGCGGTGCACGCCGATGGTCGCGGTGGTGCGCAGGCCGTTGACGAGGGAGGTGGCCGTGGTCACCGTGCGCGGTTCGACCGCGTCGACCATGTCGAGGGGGCCGCCGAAGCCGAGCATCACCTTGACCACGCCGTCGGGCACCACCAGCCGGCGGCGCGGGCCGCGGGCCGCGAAGCGGAAGCCGCGGTAGCCCAGGACGGCTCCGCGCAGCTCCGCCGCCGGGTCGCTGCGGACCAACTGCCGGGAGGCGGTGCCGGTTTCCGACATGCGCCTCACCGTACGTCCGTACGGGCGGGAGCCAAGGCGGGTTTCCGGACGATCCGGGGCCGTCGGCCGGGCAGGTCGCATTCCTACTATCCAGGCGGCCTGCCGGCCGCCAGACTCGCACGCGGGCATGAACATGCCCTGATGTCACCGGCTCCGCCGCCCCTGCCGGGGTGGCGATGGGAAGGGAATCATCGTGACCACACTTCACACCGGCGGGATCTCCGGGTCGAGACGCCTGCTCGCCGTGCCCGCGTGCATGGCGCTGGCGCTCGTCGCGGGGCTCGGGGCGACGCACGCCACCGCGGCCGCTTCCGGCCGTTACGCGGCGCAGGCCGAGCACGCGGGGCTGACGGGCGCGCAGTCCGTCGCGCTCCAGAAGGACGTGGACCGCTATGTCGCCCAGACGGGCGGCAAGCAGGTCTCGGCCAACAGGATCGACGTACCGGGCGGCTTCGTGCTCGTGGCCGTACCGGGCGAGAAGTACGCCCGCGACCTGCGCACCACGACGCGTCCGAAGAGCGCGGCCGACTGCGACTACCTCAACTTCTGCGGCTGGCCTCAGGCCAACTACGAGGGCACGGTGTGGGAGCACTCCAGCTGCAACTTCTACTGGGAGATCCCGAACGGCTGGAACAGCGGCGGCTCGTGGTGGAACAACCAGTCGAGCGGCACCGTGGCCAGGATGTACAACAAGAGCAAACACCTCGTCTTCCAGACGAAGCCGGCTCAGGTGAACGGCGGGTCGTACGACGCGCACGGCAACTGGCACCCGGTCTGGTACGTGAAGGTCTGCTGACCCGGTAGGCGGGGAGCGACGGGAGAGGCCCCTGTCACGGGGGCAGGAGCCTCTCCTCATGGTGCCGGCCGCCGCTACGCCGCCATCACCACCTGCGCGGACGCAGGCTGGAGGGCGAGTTCCAGGACCTGGCGGACGTCCGCGACCGGGTGGATGTCGAGCGCGGCGAGGATCTCCGCCGGCACGTCGTCCAGGTCGGGCTCGTTCCGCTTGGGGATGACGACCGTGGTCACCCCGGCCCGGTGCGCCGCGAGCAGCTTCTGCTTCACGCCGCCGACGGGCAGTACGCGGCCGGTCAGCGAGACCTCGCCGGTCATCGCCACGTCGGGGCGGACCTGGCGGCCGGACAGCAGCGAGGCGAGCGCCGTCGTCATCGTCACGCCCGCGCTCGGGCCGTCCTTGGGGACCGCGCCCGCGGGGACGTGCAGGTGGACGCCGCGCTCCTTGAAGTCGCCGACCGGGAGCTCCAGTTCGGCGCCGTGCGAGCGGAGGAAGGACAGCGCGATCTGCGCGGACTCCTTCATCACGTCGCCCAGCTGGCCGGTCAGGGTCAGGCCCGCACCGCCCGTCTCGGGGTCGGCCAGCGACGCCTCCACGAAGAGGACGTCGCCGCCCGCCCCGGTGACCGCGAGGCCGGTCGCCACTCCCGGCACGGCCGTGCGCCGCTCGGCCGGGTCCTGGGCGGATTCCGGCGTGTGGTGCGGACGGCCGATCAGGGCGCGCAGGTCGTCGGCGCCGAGGGTCACGGGCAGCTCGCGCCCGCCCAGTTCGTGCTGGGCGGCCACCTTGCGCAGCAGCCGGGCCAGGGCGCGCTCCAGGGTCCGTACGCCCGCCTCGCGGGTGTACTCGCCGGCCAGCTTGCGCAGCGCCTCGTCCTCCAGGGTCACCTCGTCGGCCGCCAGGCCGGCGCGCTCCAGCTGCCGGGGCAGCAGGTGGTCGCGGGCGATGACGACCTTCTCGTCCTCGGTGTAGCCGTCGAGGCGGACGAGCTCCATGCGGTCGAGGAGGGCCTCGGGGATGGAGTCCAGGACGTTGGCCGTGGCCAGGAAGACGACGTCCGAGAGGTCGAGTTCGACCTCCAGATAGTGGTCGCGGAAGGTGTGGTTCTGCGCCGGGTCCAGGACCTCCAGGAGGGCCGCGGCCGGGTCGCCGCGGAAGTCCGAGCCGACCTTGTCGATCTCGTCGAGGAGGACGACCGGGTTCATCGAGCCCGCCTCCTTGACCGCGCGGACGATACGGCCGGGGAGCGCGCCGACGTACGTGCGCCGGTGGCCGCGGATCTCCGCCTCGTCGCGCACGCCGCCGAGGGCGACCCGGACGAACTTGCGGCCCATGGCGCGGGCGACGCTCTCCCCCAGCGAGGTCTTCCCGACGCCGGGCGGACCGACGAGCGCGAGCACCGCGCCCCCGCGCCGCCCGCCGATCACGCCCAGCCCCCGGTCGGCGCGCCGCTTGCGCACCGCCAGGTATTCGGTGATCCGCTCCTTGACGTCCGCCAGGCCCGCGTGGTCCGCGTCGAGGACGGCCTTGGCGCCGGGGATGTCGTAGGCGTCCTCGGTGCGCTCGTTCCAGGGGAGCTCCAGGACGGTGTCGAGCCAGGTGCGGATCCAGCCGCCCTCGGGGCTCTGGTCGGAGGCCCGCTCCAGCTTCTCGACCTCCTTGAGCGCGGCCTCGCGGACCTTCTCCGGCAGGTCGGCGGCCTCGACGCGGGCGCGGTAGTCGTCCGGCTCGTTCTCGGGGTCGCCGTTGAGGTCGGCGAGCTCCTTGCGGACGGCCTCCAGCTGGCGGCGGAGCAGGAACTCGCGCTGCTGCTTGTCGACGCCTTCCTGCACGTCCTTGGCGATCGACTCGGCGACGTCCTGCTCGGCGAGGTGCTCGCTCAGCCAGGTGACGGCGAGCCGCAGCCGGGTCACCGGGTCGGCGGTCTCCAGCAGTTCGACGCGCTGGGCGACGGTGAGGAACGGGGAGTAACCGGAATTGTCGGCGAGCTGGGCCACGTCGTCGAGCTGCTGGACGCGGTCCACGACCTGCCAGGCGCCGCGCTTGCGGAGCCAGCTGGTGGCGAGCGCCTTGTACTCCTTCATCAGCTCGGCGACCGCGCCGGGCAGCGGGTCGGGCGTGATCTCCTCGATCCGCGTTCCCTCGACCCACAGCGCGGCGCCGGGCCCGGTGGTGCCCGCCCCGATCCGGACGCGCCCCAGCCCTCGGATGAGCGCCCCGGGGTCACCGTCGGACAGCCGCCCGACCTGCTCCACGCGGCCGAGGGTGCCGGTGCCGGCGTACGAACCCTCGACGCGCGGCACGAGCAGCACCTGCGGCTTGCCGTCCCCGGCGGCGGCCTGCGCGGCCTCGACGGCGGCCCGCACCTCACCGTCGGAGAGGTCGAGTGGCACGACCATACCGGGCAGCACGACCTCGTCGTCGAGGGGCAGGACGGGCAGGGTGAGCGGTGTGGACGTGAAAGCCATGATCTCCCCTTCGGCAGGCAAGTTGAGCTATGCCGACTCAATGCGTGGCGCTTCGCGGATGTTCCCAGGGGGTTGTTCGCTGTGAGCGATCGCGCCGCCGCTGGGGGGCCGTGGGGGGTGCGGGTCCGTTGCCGGGTGCGCCTGCGGCGGGCCTGTTCCCCAGCCCCGCCCCTTCCCGGCTGCGTCTGATGTGCGGCTCCGCCGCGTGGGGGCTCCGCCCGGGGCCCTTCGGGGTGCGGGTTCGTTGCGCCTGCGGCGGGCTTTGTTCCCCTACCCCGCCCCTTCCCGAAACTGGGGCGCTGCCCCAGACCCCGCAACACGCTTCGCGCGTTGTCCTCAAACTCCCCCAGCTACCGCTGGGAGGTGCC